>JBMYUM010000229.1:0-6841 GCA_049605375.1 Phycisphaerae bacterium
GCCAAACGTACGGTCTCATCGACTTTTTCGGTGGTCATGATTCGATAGGATTCATACCCCGAGCGTGCAGCTTGAAAATCGGTGAACCCTGCGACCAGTGCGGCCATGCCGATGATGACCATTGCGATTCCCGAGCCAAGTTGTCTGCCGCGGACCGCCATCATTCGTTCGAAGAGGTTGGTGGCGGGGGAGGCGCTGAAGGCCCAGATCAGTCCAATCACAAGAAAATAGACGGCACCGACAGCCGACACGCGTAGTCCGACGCTTGCGCACGCGTCAATGCTCATTCCCACAAGCGCACCGAGAAGTGGTACCAGCAGTTCGGCCTTGTCTGACCGGCAGGCATCCCAACCAGCGCGTATGGTCATGAGGATGGCTGATATGACGAGAAGCAATCCTGTGATGCCGAGGTTGGCGAGAACTTCCAGCCATTCGTTGTGGGCGTGGGCGAGGCGAGAGCGAAAGGGCTCCGGGTCTTCGAGTACGTCGTTGATGGCGTAGCCGTCTCCGTTCAGCACGAAGCCACCTTGACCGTGGCCGACCAGCGGGCGTTCGGTGAACATCTGCCAGGCATAGGAGAAGGTGTAGAAACGTGATCGCAACGTGCTGTCTCGTCCGGTTTCCGACGGCGCGTTGGCCATCTGCAGGATTGCGATAACGCCGGCGACGGCGAGGATCGCTCCGGCAGCGGCCGGGAGAATTCGCCATTTGCCGCGAAGGGCGAAGAAGATGGTGGCGAGGCAAGCGAAGGCGAGTCCGGCCATCGGGCCGCGCGAATCGGCGAGCCAGAATGCCCATGTGCTGAGGGCGGCACTACAGATCATGGCGATGCCGAGGATCAGGTTTTTGGGTTCCAGCGACTTTCGGAACGCGTCAATGCCCGCATAGAAGCCGACCACGATCCCGGGAATGAAACATCCGGCGAGGAATGTCGGATTTCCAAAAGGAAACTTGGCGCGCAAATTCGGATTACGTCCGTAGAAATACCAAAGGGCGATGATGGCGGTGATACCCGTCAATCCAACCAATGCCAGAGTCGCCATCCTGGCGGCGCGAATACTGAGACTCTGGCTGATAGCGAAAGCCCAAATGAGGTGAATGGCGAGCAGCGCGCTTCCGCCGATGGCGATACCGGCTGACGTTGACCAGCGTGCGCTTGCAAACGACCAGAGCACGTAGAGTCCGAACATGGCCTGAGCAGCGAACAGGGGAGCGATGTGCTTCTTCCCCGTTGGTGCGACGTCAGGCCGACTGCTGTCTACGGTTTCGTCTTCGCGGCGACCGGCGAGCAATGCAATGCCGATACTCAGGCTCAGCAGGCCGGCGCCGACGCCCAGCACAAAGTTCTTGAGGTCGCCCTGATAAATCGTGGGGTAGGCATAGTTGAGCGAGAGCAGGCGAACAACGGCGCGAAGCGGTGATTCCGCGTGCCAGGGGATGGCACCATCAATCGGTACGAGTGATTCTTGTGCGCTGAGCAGCAGGAATACGCCACCGAGGGTGCCGATGACCAGCGCGATGGCGACGGCATGCAGTGGTTTCAGCGTATTGGTGTCCCTGATCCGCAAGATTTCCATACAGACTATCTCTCACATGGGCGGAAGTATCGTCGTCTTCACTGGACGTGGCAGCCGGTGATCATCTTCAATTTAAGAGGCTCGCGATTCAGTCTTGCCGTGGAGCGATCCAGGGGATGTCCGGAACCCCGGCTGCAAAGTTGGCCCGTCGCGCCAGCGCGAAGAGGAGGTCGCTGAGTCGATTCAGGTAGATGAGAATGTCCCTGTCGACCAATTCATCGGTCGACAGATCTGCGACGGTTCGTTCCGCGCGGCGGCAAACGGTTCGCGCGTGGTGGAGGCATGCGGCTGCCTGGCATCCTCCAGGTAGCACGAAAGTCTTCATGGGCGGCAGGTCATCGTGGAATTCGTCGACCCAGCGTTCGAGCTGTTCAATGTGAGGCGTGCCTACTTTTTCGATGCCTGCGTCGCCCGTTGGGGAGGCCAGGCTGGCTCCGATGCAGAACAACTCGCCCTGGATTCGAAGCAGGGCTTCGGCATAGACGGCTTGTGGTTCGGCAGCGACCGCCAATCCGAGGGCGGCATTGGCTTCGTCGACATCTCCGTAGGCTGCGACCCGTCGGCTCGTCTTCGGAACTCGGGTTCCTCCGAAAAGGCTCGTGGTGCCGTCATCTCCCGACTTTGTATACAGTTTCATTCGCGCTCCTTCCGAGGCTGGTTTTGTTTCGAGCGAGTGTGTCGGCCGTTGTGATGCCTGGCGTTCCGGCACGACATGGGAAGCTGTTCGGCCCCGCCGAAGAGATTATAGAGGGCGGATGCTGCGAGGCAATTTCGGCATGATGAGGCTCGGTCAATGGCGGAAATGCCGCATGCCTGTCAGCACCAGGGCTATGTTTCTGTCGTCGCAGAGTTGTACGGTTTCGTCATCACGTTTTGAGCCGCCCGGCTGGATCATGGCGGTGATGCCCGCGTCGGCCAGAATGGCTGGACCGTCTGCGAACGGAAAGAACCCATCGGAAGCGGCAACGGCGCCAGCGAGGTGTCCTTCATGCCCATTGTCCCGTGCGAGCCAACACGCGAGCCTGCAACTCATGACGCGGCTCATCTGTCCTGCACCGTTTCCAAGAAGCGTCTGTCCCTGACAAATGGAAATCGCATTGCTTTTCGTGTGTTTGCTGATAATCCACGCGAGCGACAGGTCTCGCATCTCGTCATCAGTGGGTTTCCGGGTCGTCGGCGTGTGCCAGTCGGCATCGTTGAGAATGGGGGTATCCGGGCTCTGCTCTAGAAAGCCACCGTTGATGGTACGCCACACACTTGGTGGACGTTGGTCCGCCGTCATGGGCAGCAAGCGGACGCGTTTCCCCCAGGGTTTGCTGTTGCGGATCACATCGAGGGCGTCCGTCGTGAATTCCCGTGCCAACCAGACTTCGACAAAAAAACCACCGGCGCCGGCGTTCTTACCAATTTTGTCATAGGTATGCATGACGAATTCTGCGAAGGAGGCGTCGACGGCAAAATTGCAGGCGAGCACACCACCCATCGCCGCATTGAAGTCTCCGAGATAGGCTTTCTCGTATGCGTCCGACGGATCTTGTCCAAGCCCGACACCGCATGCGTTGTTGTGTTTGACAAAAACGCAGTTCGGACCGGCGAAAGCCTGGTCGAGGTCGAGGCAAAGGCCCCAGGCGGCATCAGCATCCACAAGGTTGTTGAACGAACAGCTGACATGGTCGGTGGAGGCTGCATGAACGGGGGCATTCATTCCTGCGATGAGACCCGATGGTGCACCCGTTCGAGACCAGACCGATGCCGCTTGATGGGGGTTTTCGCCGTACCTAAGCTCTGACTGGCGCGTGATCGACGGCCAGCCGTCGCTGCGGTGCGATTGTCCTGCGTTTTCGCCGGCTTCGGTATCGGTCGGGTTTTGCAGATACTGCGCAATGACGCGATCGTATCCGGCCGTCCGTTCGAATGCCGTTGCGGCGAGTTTCCTGCGGAGATGATCCGGAATCGTGCCTTTGTGTTCGCGCATCGCTTGAATGACGGTGTCGTATTGGCTCGGATCACATACCACAGCCACATGCCTGTGGTTCTTGGCTGCCGCCCGAATGAGGCAGGGGCCACCGATGTCAATCAACTCGATGGCGTCTGCGAATGTGCATTGACCATCGGCCGTTCCGTCTTCAAAGGGGTAGAGATTGACCACGACCATATCGATCGTCTCGATGCCATGCTCTTCGATCGCGGCCGTATGGGATGGATTGGATCGATCGGCGAGGATGGCGCCATGGACGCGTGGGTGTAGCGTCTTGACGCGTCCGTCCATCATCTCGGGAAAGCCGGTCAAGTCCTCGACCTGTCTGACGGGAATGCCGGATGATGCGATCCGGGCCGCTGTTCCACCCGTTGAGACAATTTCCCAACCAAATTCCCGATGCAGTGTTTGGACGAATTCGGTCACATGGTCTTTGTTGGAGACACTGACGAGGGCGCGGCGTAGCATCGGGAATCAAACACCTTCCTTGGTACGTTCTGTGCGGCAGATGATCACACGCGGATGCGAATGCGTGCCATTTTCGTGGCGCACCTCACTCTCGGGTGTTACATCATACGTGCTTATTACGCTTGTCAGGCGAGGCTAGTTCCGATCCTTGCGGGAGCGGAAGAAATCGCTCGAGCGGGCATCCGGTGTTGAGGATGCTTCTGTGTCGGACGTATCACCCTTGGGCTGCGCATCCTGGGGGGGCACGTTCAGGTTGTCGGCTGCCTCTTTCCCCTGGGCGTAACGAAGATACGGCACGCCATTCGGTCGAACACAGGTCAGGGTGCCGTCCAGCGAGCAGATAAACACCGCATCGTTGGCTGTGTTCACTGCAAATATCGACGGTGCGAGCAGCGGGATTTCGCCGCCGGGTTTTCCGGACACGATGTCATACAATGAGAGGCGGCTGTCGCCGACGGCCACGACCGCTTTACCGCCGGACTCGGCAACAAACTCGGTTGCCTCCTTTTCATTCCAAAGGCGTTTTCCACTGGCCACATCAATCGCCGTCAAGCCGTCACGCGACGAATACTGGTAAGCTGAATTTGCCGTCACGGCAGGGCCTTGGACGAGAGTACTCGGGAAACGAACCCGCCATAGCAGTCGTCCGGATCGCCCGTCCAGTTTGTAAAGTGATCGGTCTTTGCTGGCGACGTAAACGCCACTGTCATTTACCGCCGGTGTGCCTTCGATTCCGTCCGATGCTTTGAAGTGCCAGCTCAGAGTTTTGTCCACAGCCGAACATGCGGCGATCAGCCCTTTGTTGTTGGTCAGCAGAACCTGCTTATCACCAAAGAGCACGGGCGGCGTGAGCGACGTACCATAGGTGTGTACTTCCCATCGCTTGCGAAACGCGCCGTCACGGTCAAGTCGGTAGGAATAGGCCAACTGGTCCCTGGTGCAGAAGAAGAAGGACCGCAAGGCACCGACGATATTACCGGTGACTTCGTAAGACGAAAGGTCCACTTCCTGGAGAACAAGACCGTTGTATCGGTCAATGACGGTGAGGTTCTCACCGGAGACGATACTGACCGGGCCCTTGCCGTCGGGTGTCCAGATGTGGGTTGGTTGCAAGATCGGTACATTAGGGGAGGAGACTTGCTCCACCCACCGGATGAGGCCCGCGTCAGCGCGAAGGCTGAAGATCAATCCATCTGTCGTCGTTGCATACAGTGAATCTTCGACGAAGCTAATGGAGGCAACCAGCTCACCTTCAGGAATGGGGAGCGAAGCGGTCCAGTAGCGGTTCATTCCGACGCTGGACAAATCTTCGTCTGAGATCGGAAGGGTCCCGAGGGCACGGGGGCTGGTTACCAGCAAGCCGACGGTGCAAACGATCCAGGCAACGTTTTGCAGACCCGGGCTCAAACGGCGATTCGAAAAGTCATTCATAACGATTGCAGAGCTCATCAGTTTGGGCCGGTGACGCAGGGCGTCACGGGCAGAAGGTCATTCGGACAGCGTCCGCGGGCATCCCTCCAGCGGAAACGTCTACGAATTACATGGGAATTCGGGGTCAGCGTCAAGAATGTGGTCTCAGGTGCCTGCTGTTCAACCCCCGTTTGCCAAGCCATTCAGTTTTGTGAAGCCCAATCTGAGTGAGGCTTACCACAGGTCGTTGCGACCGCAACTTCCGCTTGCACTACCCACGGTTGATTTCTAAGATTGGGTTATCGGATGAGCGATCGGCGCGTCTCGTTCACCGTATCACATTTCGCCGGGTGGGGTTCTTCTGTTGATCACAGGCGAACGAACTTGGTTGAGCACAGCCGGCTGAATGGTCCACGTCAGTTTTGCCAGTTAGCGTTTGATTTCGCCGTACCGCAATGGATAGAGGTTCGGTTGGTCCCAGGCCAACCGGATTCGTGCCTCCGGGCGGTGTCGCGTTGGGGAAGGGAGATCGTCTTGTCATGGGCATGCTTCATTTCTCGATTCGTGGCTGGTGCCAATGCCAGTCCTTGTTCACTTCACTGGTTCGGTCGTTTGATCGTGATGGCGGGATCGGCCTGGCCGTTCTCATGGTGGTCTTGTTTCTCGCCCCTTCATTGGGTTACGCCGTCGAGCCATTCACGGAAGAAGCCGTTTTAAGGGGAATCAACTACACGCCGGCGCAGAGTTCATCGGCGGGTCGTGGGGTTGCGTTTGTTGATCTCGACCAGGATTCTCATCCCGATCTGGTCACAACGGGGCGTTCGGATGGTTTGGTCGGCGTCTTCGAGAACGACGGCACCGGGCACTTCATTGACCGTTCGGTGGCGAGCGGCATACCGCTTCTACTGGAGGCGTCGGGAGTGATTGCGGGCGATTATGATGCTGACGGCGATCTCGACCTGTTTCTCCCGCAGTTTGATGCGCCCAATCACTTGCTTCGCAACGAGGGTAATTTCCAGTTCACGGACGTCACGGTTGCTGCCGGACTGGGCGATGCCGGGCGCGCCACCGGCTGCGCGTTTGCCGATTTTGATGGGGATGGTTACCTGGATCTCTATGTTGCCAATCTTACCAACAAGCTCTTTACGATCCCCAACGTGCTCTACAGGAACCTCGGAAACGGGACGTTTGCACCCACCGGTTTGGCAAACGGTGCGGCGGAGAACGAGTTGACCTGGCAGGCGATGTTCCTCGACTTTGACGTTGATGGCGATGCGGATTTATACCTGTCCAATGATAAGGGGCAGAGCACCAACTGCAGTCGATTTAATTATCTGTTCCGCAATGATGGCGGTACGTTCACCGACATCACGGACGCTTCCGGCACCGCGGCTTGCATTGACTCGAT
>JBMYUM010000230.1:0-6841 GCA_049605375.1 Phycisphaerae bacterium
CCTTCTACAAGATCATTTGGTCAATGGTTAAGGCTAATAGCGTTCAAACAGATGATCGAAGCGAAGACTGGAAGCGCATCACAGAGGCGCTGAAGCATAACATCAAAGAATTCGACGCTGAAACTTTGAGCAACATCTTGGTCATGATGACGCGGAGTTCGGAAGGCACGTCGCTCTTTCAGACAATCGAGATGGATCTCATCAAGAATCTCGACGACGTGAAGACGGTCGCCTGGGTTAACCCCAACGCCCACTCCGCGGGCGCCATGATCGCAGTCGCTTGTGATGAGATCGTCATGGCCCGATCTTCGCGCATCGGCGACAGCCAGGTGATCATGTTCGGCCCCGATGGCGCCAGCGAAGTACCGGAAGAGATCGAAGCGAAAGCAACGACACCCGTGCTCCATGAATTCCGTACCTCGGCCAAGCTTCATGGTTACGACCCGATCCTGTCGGAAGCGTTCGTTTTTCCTGATCGGGAAGTCTGGTGGATGGAAAATCTGGAGAGCGGCGAACGCGATTTTGTCTTCCGCGCCGAGAAAATGAAACGACTCGGTGAGACATTCGCACCGCGATCAGAGAAGAGCCGTGAAGACGACGCAAAGGAAATGGATGATGAGCCCGACCGTGACGAACGCATGTCGGGTAGCCGCATCACGCCACGCGATCGCATCATCGTCGATCCGGACTTTGAACCGGAGTGGAAGCTGGTCGAAACCTATTTCGACCCGGTGGTCGGCGCTGAAATCGACCTGATCCAACCCGTCGTTCGGGACGATCAGCTGCTGGAAATGTCACCCGGCGAAGCGTACGCCTTTGGTTTCTCCAAGGCCGTGGTAAAGAACGACGAGGAACTGAAAGCCCAGTACGGCCTGAAGATACTCTCTACGTACGAGCAGCTGTGGTCGGAATCTCTGGCCTTCTTCATGACATCCATCTACGTGCGCGGCTTCCTCATGTTTGTGATCATGATGGGCCTCTACGTTGAGTTCCACACCCCGGGCGTAGGCGTAGCCGGCATGACGTCATTGCTGGCACTCGCCATATTGGTGGTTGCCCCCTACCTGACCGGGTTGGCGAACATTTGGGAGCTCATTTTTGTCGGCATTGGTGTCGCCCTGATGATGCTCGAAGCGTTCGTGATCCCAGGGTTCGGCGTGGCGGGTATCGCAGGGCTGTTGTTTTTCCTCGTCGGCGTTCTGGCGACCTTCGTGCCAGACGAGCCGGGTCGAACGCTGCCCTTTTACATACCGACCATGACCTCCACCATCGACGCCCTCAAGATGGGCGTCATGACGATGTTCAGCTCATTGGTTGCCTCGGTCTTCGGTATGGTCGTACTCAGTCGAATCCTGCCCAAGACAACGTTGTTTGCACACATAGCACCGGCCAACCCGACACCGGCAGATGTCATGCCGGATGACACCTACCGCGGTGCGGCCAGGGTTGGTGACATAGGCACGGCACAAACACCACTGCGCCCCGCCGGCAAAGCCACCTTTGGCAACGTCCTGGTGGACGTCATGAGCGAAGGCGACTTCATCGACTCCAACGCAAGCGTGGAAGTTGTCGAACGACAGGGGAATGTGGTCGTCGTCCGTGAAGCAGGAACAGGCCGCTGAAAACGCGCTGGTCAATGATCGCGAATAAGGACTGATACCGTGCCGGATATGAGCGTTCTCATCTTACTCTTCGCTACGGGCATACTGATTCTCGTCGCCGAGATCTTTATCCCCTCCCAGGGCGTGCTGACCGCGGTATCACTGCTCTTTCTCGGTATCGCCGTTGCGCAGACGTTTTACCAGTATGGAAGCGACGCAGGCCTGCTTTCGCTCGTCGCCTGCGCTATCATCGTACCGGCGGTGCTGATGGTCGCCATTAAGTATGGCCGGCAGACCTGGGTGGGCCGGCAGATTGCACCACCCAACCCTGTCCTGTCGAGTGCCGACTCCGCCGTACCGGTCGACAGCCTGAGTACGCTTGTCGGACAATCGGGAAAGAGCATTTCGCCCTTGCGCCCCGTGGGTATCTGCTCATTTAATGGTCGCAGGATTTCCTGTGTGGCAAAATTCGGTACGATTGATGCGGACGTGGATGTTGAAGGAGTCGGGATTGAAGGAAGCAACCTCCAGGTCGCCCCGCGCCCCGACTCCGTCACCACAACTTGAACTGCCTGAAACTTGAACTGCCCGAAACTTGAACTGCCTGACTGACATTCTGTTTTCCAGAATCGGTTCACTCCGTCACGAAGGAACCGGGACGAAAGGATAGAAACATGACCGACCAGATTCTTGCACAAACGCTCCCTGCCGGCGCCGTCTGGTGGCTGGTTGGCATCGGCTCCATCATCGCCCTGGTGTTCGTCTTCATCGTCGCACAGTTTTTCCGGCTCTGGCTGCGCGCGTACTTCAGCAACGCCGGCGTCAGCCTCTTTGATCTCATTGGGATGCGACTTCGCGATGTCGATCCGAAGACCATCGTCGATGCCAAAGTCCAACTGGTGAAAGCAGGTCTTCACGACATCGTCGTCCAGGACCTTGAAAGCCACTACCTCGCCGGCGGGCACGTCGTCGATGTCGCAAGAGCCATGATCGCCGCGAACCGCGCCCGGCTGGAACTCGACTGGAAGAAGGCCTGCGCGATCGACCTGGCCGGCCGTGACATCAACGACGCCGTCAACACCAGCGTGAATCCGAAAGTCATCGACTGCCCGGATCCAACACGCGGCAAAGAGACGATCGACGCCGTCGCAAAAGACGGTATTCAGCTCAAAGCGAAAGCTCGCGTGACGGTTCGGACAAACCTTGTGCAGCTTATCGGTGGTGCGACCGAAGAAACCGTCGTCGCCCGTGTCGGCGAAGCCATCGTTAGCGCCATCGGCTCGGCAGATACCCACTCAGCCGTGCTTGAGAACCCCGACATGATCACCAAGGCGGTCAGCAGCAAAGGCCTCGACGCTGGAACCGCCTTTGCGATCCTGTCGATCGATATTGCCGACGTCGACGTCGGAAGCAACATCGGGGCGAAGCTGCAGGAAGATCAGGCCGAGGCCGACAAACGACGCTTCCAGGCTGAGGCTGAAAAGCGACGCGCCATGGCTGTCGCCGAAGCCGCTGAAAACACGGCCAAGATCGAGAACAACCGCGCCCTTGTGGTCCTCGCCGAGGCAGAAGTTCCCAAGGCCATGGCTGAAGCATTCCGCAACGGCAATCTCGGCATCATGGACTACTACAAGATGCGTAACATCCAGGCTGACACCGATATGAGGAATTCCATCGGTAATGACGATACGACCGGCGAATCGAAGCCGTCGTAACCAGGGCTCGTAAAGGAAACCCGGGAAGCCAACGGAACCGCGCGGCTGGACACCAACATGAACGGGCTAACGACAATGAACGACATCATGCAATTCGACACGATCGCCCTGAGCGCAACTCTCGGCCAGGGCGATATCGGCGATTGGGTCGAAAGCCTGTTCGTGCTGGTGATTATCCTGCTCGGCGCTTTTCAGCAATTGGCTTCCTGGTTGATCAATCGGGCGCGAGGCAAAGCAGACGATACCACCGTTCCACCGCCACCAGGTGAACAACCACAACGAACCGGCACACCGCTTCCCCGCGCGCCACAGAAGCGATCGCAGGCCGATGACGACATTCCGTGGCTCGAAGTACTGACGGAGGATGAGCCGCCCAAGCGTTCGGCGCCGCCCTCCAAACCGCCCGTCCGTCGTCCGCCACCGCCGCGACGACGACCGCCGGCGCAACAACCGCCGCAGCAACCGACAGCATCCCCCAAGCCGAAAGCGATTCCGGTAGCCAAGCCGGTTTCAAAGCAACCTCGTCAGCGGTATGCGGAGCCACCGCAAACGCACGATCCGGCTCAATCCACGAAATTCGTTGAGCACATTGACGATGCGGCCTACGAGAAACCCGCGGCTTCAAAACGACGTCGCGTGAAAATGACCAGCCGCCAGCTCAGACAGGCAATTGTATGGAGTGAAATACTCGCCCCGCCGATTGCCCTGCGAGACGAAAAGCCGGATTAGGCACACGTGACGTGTAGCGTTGCGATGAGCGTAACGGGAAAGAGCCGCTAGATTTCCTTCTCGAAGATCACGACGTTGTTGCCCGTGCCGGTGTCGTAGCGAATACCGACCAGATCAAACCCTTCCGTGATCGCCGTATGCAGCATCGGACGATGCTGATTCTGGCATTCAAAACGAACAATCGAGTAATTGTTGTCGGTCGCCCAGGCCTGTGCGGCCTGCATGAGCTGCGTCGCAATACCAGCGCGGCGGAAGTCGGCTACAACACCGCAGATCCAGCAAAAATAGGTGGTGGGCATCATCTCGAATCCCGTGATGAAACCGACGGGACTCTCCTCAACCACGGCAAGCATGATGCTGACATTACGACGCGCCTCGAAACGCCGCTCAAAGAACACAACATCCTGGGCCGGACTGAAGACCTGGTTGTAGATATCAACCAGAACCTCAATGTCACCGGGACCAATTAGTTCAATCTTGGCGTCAGCCATGCCAATACCTCAGTTCGTGAAAATGCCGCGTACGGCACGCCATGCCATGCCAGGGCAATCGCGCCGCAAAGCCCCGCAGACTACGTATCTCGCGGTATTACCCCATGGTGAGAAACACGGCGGCCAATCCAACCGAGTCCGCCAGTGAGAATCAAGTGCTGCGAGAGTGTAGCACGGACCGCATGAACTGAACATGCCGGAACCTCAGCGAATCAGACTCACGAAGCCGCTGCCGCCTGCCGGCATACCGACTCGCGTTCACGGGCGACCTGATCAGCGTCGACTTCAGCCTGCTTCGCACTGGCTTCGCTGCGTTCCTTCGCCCGGGCGGCCTCCTCACGAAACAGCTTGGCCTCACGGCGGGCCAATTCCGCTTCCGACTTCACGACATCAATCTCCAGGCGAATGTGCTGAATTTCCTTGAGCATCTCATCAGATGCTTCGCGCGCTTCTCGCATGGCATCACGATTCTGCTCGGCATCCTGTAGCGTCCGTCGTGCGCGCGTCCATTGATCCGTCACTTCCTGACTGAGTACACGGCTCAGCGTTCGAATACCCTCTTCAATCTGCGAAATGGCGGCTGTTGCTTCCATCGGCGTGTCGACAGGCGATGAAGACTCACCAGACACCGCCTCGGAAACACCATCCCCGGCACATGACGACGCCGGCGTCAGATCTGCCATCACAGCATCCGGAGCGTCACCGCTGAACGTATCAGGGGCACTGCCGGCACTCACGTGAACGGACTCTTCCTCACCAACCGACACCGATCCGACAATAGCCTCGGTTTCGCACGCCTCCGCCGATTCAACCGGCATGGCATCGGGGCACTCGTCAGTCACAGTCGATTCCACGCCTTCAGAACAAGGCTCATCTTCATGAGCATCGCATTCGGCAACCTGATCTTCAGCGTCAGCCTGGTCAGACAGTGCATGATCCACAACCTCGTCAACTTCTGGAACGCTCGGCTGATCGAACGAAGCTTCGGCGTCGGCATCTGACGTTCCTTGAGCCGGCATTTCAAGATCTGGCGTCACCTCGGAATCAGAGAGACCTTCATCCGGGCTGGAAGGCATCTCGGGCGACGCAACCATTTCATCCGTTGCCGGCATGTCATCCGATGCCGACACGTCCGTCGGTTCCGGTTCGGAGAAGCCATCGTTTCCGAGTTCCGTCAACGGCTCTCCCTCGGCCTCGGGCAACGCCGATTCGACGTCCGTCGCCGACTCCATCTCCTTCAGAATGCTGGCAGCCTCATCCAATCCAGCCGTCACATCATCCAGGGCCTGACCAAGGTCGCTCTCGACCGCGCTACCATCAACATCCCCCTGCTCCGCCGTCGACTCCTCCACGACTTCAGCCTCACCGCTCATGATTTCATTTGCCAGTTGTTCCGCTTCCCGCTCAATAGCTGACATCAGAATTTCCTTTCGAACTTCGCTGAAGTCTTCGTCAATGTATCCAATGGCTTCGTCGACGATCTCGCTCATGGCATCGATTCGGACCCAAGCCAACTCACCCCTGGTTGGCAAATCCCGATCATGCTTCCGACCGCGCCGCCCTGGCTGTCCTGCCACAAGGTGATCACGAATGCAGGCCAACAGCGCGAGCTCCGTTCGAAGTGATCGAAGCTCCTCGTCACAATGGACTGTCACCAAAGCCAGGCGCCCACGCCGGGGTACAAAATACGCCGCCGGCAAAGTGGACTGTAATGCCATGACTTTGACACCTCTGGTCGCAGCATCCAAACGACAATGAAGATTCTCATGCTCGCACACGAACAGCGTCCGATCACGTGCATCCATCCGCAGGAAGGCCTGCCGGCACAAGAACCCACTTCACATTCGGCAAGATATGTATGACGCTGAACCGGCTGAATCCCCCCTTACGCCATACGGCTATTAGAGGACTCTGCCGCCCCGGGAATAGCAATGTGGACGAAAATCGACCCTGCCCTTGCCATGATGGATGAGACCCATAATCATGCCCTCGAGTCGGAGCAAGAAGCTATCGCCGTATGCGAAGGTTACGAAACACCCCGGCTTCGAGTCTATGTATAGAGGATCGATCGCATGGCAGAACTACTCAGCGCTCCCCTTTTCACACCAGAGAATCTGCTCGCTTTTCTCACACTGGCGATACTGGAGATCGTGCTCGGAATCGACAACATCGTTTTCATCGCAATCATCTCCGGAAAGCTCGACCCGTCTGTTCAAGACAAAGCTCGACGAGCCGGGCTTGCCGCTGCCATGATCATGAGAATCCTCATGCTCCTCGGAATCTCCTGGATACTCTCATTGAGTAA
>JBMYUM010000231.1:0-6820 GCA_049605375.1 Phycisphaerae bacterium
AGGCCTGACACGTATCACCCGCAAGAGCACGCAGGGGTGTGATCCAAACAAGCAAAGCGGGCTCAGTCCGTTGTCGCTTCGAGCGACCGGTCGATGACGCTCCAACAGAGGCACCCCTCGAAGCGAGATACCGCGCAACGGGCCCTAGCCAGGCGGCGTAGGTCTTACCATAACCCGTCGGTGCGTGAATCAGACCACTTTCACCATTGAGAAACGAATTCCAGCAGTCACGCTGATACCGAAACGGCTTCCAGTTACGGTGTTGAAACCAATCGGTAATAGCCTTCATGACCGACCCTCGGCTTGATTCAAGAGTAGTCGCGCCGTTTCCACCGAGTCAGCGTCGGCTACCGCCTTGTCACCACGGATACGCAACATCCGTGGAAATCGCAGCGCCAGACCAGCCTTGTGCCGATCGGACACTCGGATGTCGTCAAAGCCCAGTTCGAACACGAGCTGTGGTTTGACCATACGGACAGGGCCGCGCGTGGCCGTCGTATGGGTGCGGACGAAACGGTCAACCTCGACAATCTCATCATTGGTCAGGCCCGAGTAGGCTCGAGCGATCGTTACCAGTTGATCGTCTTTCCAGATGGCAAATGTGTAGTCGGTGAACAGGGTCGCACGTTTGCCATGGCCTCGCTGCGCCGCAATCAAGACAGCATCCAACGTATAAGGATCACGTTTGAACTTCCACCAGTCACCGACCCTTCGACCCGAACCATAACTGGCATCCTTCCGTTTCAGCATCACACCTTCCGTACGATTGGTCGTCGCAGCATGACGAAAGGCCTCAACAGCGTCCCATTGGTCAAACGCAAGCAAAGGCGAGACTCGAAACAAGGCCTGGTGATCTCGATCCGCTGCATCGACAAACGAACCGTGCACATGTTCCAGACGTTCGCGCCGCTCCACAGTGGAAAGATCACGAATATCCTTACCATCGAAGAGAATGTCGTACGCCATGAACACAACGGGAACATCATGAAAGAGACTCGGCTCCACCCGTTGCCGGTTGAGCCGCTTCTGCAAGTGATGAAAAGGCAGCGGTTGTGAATCTTCCCACGCAAGGACCTCACCATCCAGTATGCAATCCGATGGCAGGTTCATGGACGCCGCCACCAACTCCGGAAACTGGTCATGGATCGGCTCCTCGCCACGAGACCAGAGAAAAGACTCGTCTTGATGACGAACCAGCTGGGCACGGATGCCATCCCATTTCCACTCGACCTGCCACGCTGCCGGATCACCCAAGGAGGATAGTTCCCGCTCAAGAGGCGACGCAAGAAAGAAGGGCAAGGGTGTTGAGCCTTGCTCTTCATCCATGCCCGGCGCAAGAACCCGTTCGAGGAAGGCAGGCGTTGCTTCCCAACGACCCATCAGTCGCTTCTCAACCAATGCGACCGGCAGGTCGTGGGCTTCGGCAAAACCACGCAACACCGTTGATCGACCGACGCCAACACGAAACGCGCCGGAAATCAGCTTGTGAAACAAGAAACGCTGCATCGGAGAAAATGATCGCCACGCGCTGATCACGATGTCGCGCTGAACCTCGACTGACGCGTCCTGCAAAGACAGAACCCGCTCTCTCATCACCGTGCCAAGCCCCTCGTCCGAACCGGTATCACCCGTATCAGGTAACAACAACGCTAACGTTTCGGACAGATCGCCGATGTTCTGATACGTCTCATTGATCAACCAGAGCGGATACCCTGATTCCTCCGAAGCCCATACCCGAAGCAGTCGATTCGAAACCGCACGTACCTGGCGATGCCCGCTCAATAGAAACAACGTCCACACGGCGTCCTCCGACGGCGCGTCACGAAAATACCAACGCAAAGCGTCGAGTTTACGACTCCGCCGCGTGGTCCCGTCGAGGCGAGTATACAGTTCGCATAATCGCTTCATCGTTATCAGGCACCACCACCGCCAGGACGATCCGACTGCGGAAGATCCCATAGCGTTAACGTCTCAGATGATGAAGGCTCCGACAACGCCGGATCATCGTCCCTGGACACGGCTTCCGATCCAACGAGCGGAGCCGCATCCAATCCCTGCTCGGACAACCAACGCGAGATCACATCCGTATAACCATGCATCATGCGAACACGTTCCGCGCCACTCTCCTTGATCGTCTCTTGAAGTTCCCCCCAGTCAGCGTGATCAGAAAGGACAAACCCCTCATCCACACCGCGATGCCGCTTCCGGCCGCGAATACGCATCCAGCCCGAAGCAAATCCCGTCGATGTCGGTCCGAGCTTGCGGTGCCAGGGCGTAGCCTGCGCACTGGGCGGCGCAAGAACCAAAGCCTGACCTCGATGAGCCTTGATGGCATCGGCCTCGCAAGGAATGAGTGAGGGCAGCGAGAACCCGGCCGACGCGTAAGCATCCTGATACTTCGTAATGGCACCATGAGCCAGCACCGGACCTGGGCACGAAGGCAGCGAAGCCAACACCCGTTGTGCCTTACCCAAGGCGTACACAAACAACACGCTGGTCAATCCACGAGCAACATTGTCTCCCCACCACGAAGCAATCTTGGACATGACCTGCGCAGGATCCGTCCAACGAAAAACCGGTAATGCAAACGTCGCCTCACTGATCAGTTCGTCGCAACGTGCCACCTCGAAAGGCGTACACGTCGGATCCAACGCTCGCTTATAATCGCCGGTGACAACAGCCTGACGCCCACCAACATCGATGTGAACCTGCGACGAACCGAGAATATGACCCGCCGGGAAGAGTGTCACCGTCGCATCATGCATGCGAATCGAACGACCGTACTCAATCCCCTCCACGCTGATACCATCACCCAGTCTCGAACGCAGAAGAGGAACGCCGTCCCGATGAGTCAGGTAACGTTCCATTCCCGGCCGAGCATGATCGGTGTGCGCATGCGTGATGACCGCTCGCGCAACCCTGCGCGACGGGTCGATCCAGAAACGCCCGGCCTCGCAATAGAGACCGGACTCGGTCATGCTGATAATCGAACGCTCCTGTTCCTTCACCAAGCGTACACCTGTGCAAACCGCTCCTCATCATCGAATGGCAAACGCCAACGGGCTCATGAATTCTAGCCGCGAGACACGCGTTATGACCAACAGGAGCAAGGAGAGAGTTTCTGGCGTGTTGAGCGTTGACGGGAAACCGTCGAAATGGAAAAAACAACAAACACGTCCGACCGGCTAACCCGTTGCCACCGGCAGGGCAACATCGACCGCCAGGCCTTCATCCGCCGTATTGTGCAGCGTGATCGTGCCGCCATGCCAGCGAACAGCCCGATCGGCGATCGCAAGCCCAAGGCCGACCCCGCCGCTGCGACGATCACGCGCCGTGCTTGTACGGTAGAAGGGCGTCAGCACCTTGTGAAGCTCGTTTTCCGGCACGCCGGGACCATGGTCAACGACGCGTGTCACCACGTCCCCGTTACGCAAAGCCATTGACACCACGACTTCACCGCCCGAATAGGCCACGCCATTGCGAACAATATTCTCAAACGCACGACGCAACACTTCGCGCACCCCGAATACGTCACAAGCCACAGGCTGCTCAAGCACCACCGTGACACCACGCTTCGAACACTCGAACGTCGCATCATCAACGACTTCTTCAATCAACTCGATCAACGGAATAGGGTTACGCTCAATAGCCTCTGGCGTACCCTCCAACTTCGTCAGCGTCAGAAGCTCAGAAACCAGATCGTCCAGTCGACCATGTTCACGTTCCACTCGATCCAGCGATGTCGAATCGTGACCCTCCCCAAACTGACCGCGAACCAGCTCGATAGCCACCGCCTGCCGCGCAAGTGGAGACCGCAACTCGTGCGACACATCCTGCAACAATCGACGCTGGGCGGTGAGAAGTGCGGAAATCCGCTCCGCCATCGTGTCAAAATCACGAGCCAGCTGGGCCAGCTCATCACGCCGCCGACCAAACGCCGGACTGATGCGCTGCTCCAGATCGCCATCGGCAAAACGACGAACAGCATTACGAATCTTCAATACCGGACTCGTTAACCCTCGCGCCAGTAACAGACTCACAATCGCAAGAGCAACAGCGGCGGAGCCAAACGGGATCAATAGAATCGTCAGACGCCGCCACGAAAACCACGAACGCGTATCAATCTCCATCAAAATGTCGAAACGCCGACCCGCCGCAGACGTCACGCGCTCGTGATAACGCACAAAGCGACCCTGCCGGCGAAAACGACGCGGACGCTCCATATCCACATCTTCCATGATCGCCTTGAAACGACCGTCGACAACGCGACCAAGCAAATCCCCGCCACCCTCATCCAAAGCATAGACGTCGACACCACCCGCCTTGCTCAGCTTGGAAAGCAGTGCACGGGCAGACTCAACATCATCGCGAACGAGATGATCCTGCATGTCCATGACCTGATCACGGACCAGGTCGATACGGGAACTGCGTGCCGCCGAACTGTCACGCGATGGCGGACGAATCGTCGACCGAAACAGGTCGGCCACAACAAAACCAACGGCGAACGCAAGCATCAATGCCGTCAGGATCGGTACGAAGATGCGGAGAAACAAGTGCCTCATAGCAAGTTCTCAATGCAATTCAATTGGCCGGCCGCACAAACCCGAACGCTGACGAACACTACGACGACGCGTCCGGAAGCGTATAAAGATAACCCACGCCGCGAATAGACTTGATCCGCTCCACACCCGCGTGCTGTGCGCCTAACTTCTTGCGCAAATGGCTTACATGCATGTCGATACTTCGATCCAGCGGCTCCGGATCACGACCGAGTACCTTGCGAAACAAGTCATGACGATCAACAACATGACCGGCAGACGAAACCAGCAACTCAAGCAGATCATACTCCGCCGCCGTCAACCGAATCGTATGACCGTCCTGACGAACCTCACGCGACAGTCGGTCAATCTCCACGTCCTCGACCACCAACTTCGGAATATCCTGAGACGCCGCGATGGCATCCCGCTGCTCGCAACGACGAAGAATCGCGCGAATCCGAGCCACCAACTCTCTTGGATTAAATGGCTTCGCCAGATAATCATCAGCGCCCATCTCCAGCCCGATAATCCGATCGACATCTTCACCGCGCGCCGTCAGCATCATCACCGGTGTCAACACCGACGTCCGAAGCGCGCGAAGAACATCGAATCCATCCATGCCGGGTAACATGACGTCAAGCACGATCAGCTTGAATTGACCCTCCTGGGCAAGCCGCAAACCCGTCTCGCCATCATGCGCAGCTTCCACCGTAAAACCATGCTGCTTCAAATACTCCGACAGCAACTCATACAGCTCGTGATCATCATCGATCAGCAGAATTGTCGACATCCCACTCATGCAATCCCTTTCGGTAGATCGCTCCCAACGCGACGACGCAGCAAAAAACGACCATGATCCATCGGGTCGGCCGCCTCGCCACCATATCAGTATACCCCCAACAATAGGCGAAACGAATCCTCTCATCGTAATCAACCGTATGCCCTAATCACTGTTCGTAAAGATTCGTAAGCACACGCCTGTAGCCCATGACCAACTTTACAAAGCTAATCATTTCTCAACGCATCAGAAGCCGTAGCCGTGCGTTATACATACTGTGCGAGGAAGAGAAGGTACCAAACGCACAAAGCGATAACCGATCTCAAGCAGGACGGCTTATCGAAGTTCAGAAAACAAAATGCAGAAGACCCCGGAAACGCGAAGCAACTTGAAAGGAGATCAACAAATGAACAAGACAACACTATGCAAAGGTGCTGTGGTTACGGCCGTCATCCTGGCGACCATTCCGGTCATCGCCGGTCCACGCGGAACCAGAGGCGCCGGCGGCCCCGGTAACTGCGACGGAGACGACTGCCATCGCGGACGCCGTGGCAAAATGGCCCATCGCATCCTCGGGATCGATCAGGTTCTCGACTACCTCACCCAGGAGAATGTCCCCGCGACCTTCACCGCTGAGCTCTTCCCAGACGCCGACATCGATGTCAACGGCACCATCGACAACGAAGAGTGGACCAGCTTTGCCGAAGACAAAATCGCAGAGATTGCCGAGAAGATCGGAAACCGCGCTCCGGGCGTTGATGCGGACGAAGACGGCGAAGTGACCGTCGATGAAGTTAACGCATTCGTCGATGACAAAGTCGCCAAGATCAAAGAGCGCATGGTCGAAGTGAAGCCCGAACTGGACCTGAATGAAGACGGCGTTCTCTCCGATGACGAGATGGCGTCGGCCAAGGCTGCCAAACTCACGAAGATGCTCGAACGTCACCCGGAAGCCGACCTCAACGCGGATGGTGAACTGACAACCGAAGAGATGATCGTCGCACGATTGTCAGGAACCGTCGAAAAGCCAGAGCGCCATCGTCGACGCGGATTCGGTCGTCGTGGCGGTGGATTCGGTGGCAAGGGCGGCAAAGGCCTCGGCCGCGGAGAATTCTAGAACGCTTTCGGTTCAAGCGTAGCGGGTGCCATGCCCAAGCGTAGCGGGTGCCATGCCCAAGCGTAGCGCGGGCATGCTAACGCCCGGCGCTTGTGTACCACGCCCGGCTATTCTCGAAACGGCTCGGAGGAATCCCCAAGACCCATGAAAATTAAACGAGGAGAGTCAGATCGGTTCCGGAGGGGGAACTGACGCTCACCTACTCGGCGGCGGCACCAACAGGTGTCGCCGTTTTTTCATCCGGATCGGCAACAAGGTTCTTCCGCAAGCTGTAGATGACCTTTGCGGTGAGAACCAGTAGTCGAATGCCGTATACAAATGCTGCAATGGTCAAGATTCCAATGAGAAGATTGAAGGCCATAACAACATGAGCCCCAGTGCCAAGTC
>JBMYUM010000232.1:0-6813 GCA_049605375.1 Phycisphaerae bacterium
GAACTACCTTGCCCGAGTCAAGACTTTTCAGTCGACGCCCGGAAAACGTCATCAGGTCCACAACTTCACCAATTCGTCCAGGTTGACGGTTTCCGAGTTCCGCAAGCATTTGCTCAGCGGACAGGCGCAAACGCTCGGAGGCGTCCGCATGAGTCTCAAGAAATGCATTCAGTGACGCCACAGCCGCATCATATTGCAAGTCACTGAGCTCACAGTAGCCCTTGAGAAATGCCAATTCAGGTGCGAAGTAGGAATAGGTGGTGATACGCTCGGCACCCGCATCATACAACGCCTTGATCCGTGCACCCGCCTCGATCGTATTCTCTTGCGCAATCAGCGCTTTCACAGTGTAAGCCTGCGCATTGATCGATACGTACGCGTTCTCATCCGCACCCAACTCGGTCATGATCGCGGTACACTCGTCGTAGCGATCATCATCATACGCATCCAGTCCTTCACCGAATCGTGGTGAAAGAATCGTGAGCCCCTGGGTAAGAAACTCATCGCCATCACAACCATCACATGCGGCCCAAGCCTTACTGAGAAATTCCCGCGCCTGCTGGGGCACCGACGCATCTTTGGTGACGGATTCAACGAAATCATCCGCCGGCGTCGCTGCTATCGTCAAACACGGGCAACACACGAATGTCAGGGCGACGGCAGCCAATGACGACATGCTGGAACGATTCATGAGCCGCATCATGGCTTCTCCTTCTTTTCTCGCATGTCGATCGCCACATCGACCAGCATTCCCTGCCGCGTGGCGGCGGTCTCCAGTTCCGTTCGCAGTGTCTTGTCTTCTTCCTTACCGCGCATCTCCTCGATCGCGAGTGTTCGCTGGTTCACCCGTAGCTGACTGGAACGAAGCAATTTCAATTCTGCTGATTCCGGCAGGAGTTGATTTTCTTCCTGGCTGGATGAAGCACTTGCGGAAGACGAGGACTGTTCATTTTGCTGTTGCATTTCTTCAACAGATTCGATCAGTTGTTCCAGCGCTTCAATAATTTCCTTCTCGATCTGCTGCGTCAGTGCCGCGACTTTGGCATCGGTCAACCGGACAGCCACCGACTCCATGTCTTCGGCAATTTGTTCGATGATGCGCGGGAAGACGACAGTTGTGCCGTCTTCGTCAAGTATCTGCAGGCATGTCGTCGCATCTTGCGCCAGCCCTCTTTCTTCCGCAGCCATCTCAGCAAGCTGGAGCTTCTCAGGTCGCTTGAACGCTTCAGCACCGATGGCGTCAAGGGCAACGGTCTGCTCATACACGGCCTTCTGTTTGCTGAGCAACTCCCGAAACCGAACTTCGAGGTCCTTCAAGACTTCTTCTCGCTCTTCCTTACGCAATTGCTGCAGCGCCTCTTCGAGCTCTTTCTGTGCCTGCTGCAACTCCTGGATCGCACGCTGTTGTTCATTCTCAGCCTCCCCGGTCTCGTCTTCCTGAAGTTGCTGCTGGGCCTTGTCCATATGTTCCTGGGCGTTCTTCAAGCCCTGGCTACCCGGGGTTTGTTCCTTCTTGGAACCGGATGACTGTGAACCAGACTGCCCGCCTTCCTGCTGACTCTGATCCATCTCCTGCGAAAGCCCCTCAGCCTCCTCTGACAGATTTCCCTGTTCTTCAGACAGTGACTGGGGCTGGTCTTTCTTTTCTTCCGACTGCAATTTCTCGAGCGCGTCCTTCAAGGCTTCCTTGGCCTTCTCCAACGCTTCCATGGCCTCTTCCTGCTCCTTGTCAGGCTTCTCGCCCTGCTGGCCACCAGATTGCTGCTGACCGGACTGTTGTTTGCCGGACTGTTGTTTGCCCGACTGCTGCTCGCCGGATGAGGGGCTTTCCCCCTTCATTTTTTCGCCGGCCTGCTCCATCTTCTCGGCCGCCTCTTTCATCGCTGAAGATGCTTCGGCCGACGCTTCTCGCGCCTCCTGCTGCTCTCCCGAATCGGCCGCATCCTGTGGTTTCTGTTCGCTGAGTCGCGATAGATCTTCTGCGAGATCATTCGCTTCTTCCTCCAACGACTCTTGCTGCGACTGAGCCTGCTTTCCCTGGGCACCGCTATCCTTTAGCGCCTCCTGCGCTTTCAGCATCGCCTCAATACGCTGCAGAGCTTGGCCAAGCTGCTGCGCCATACGCGCATCCATCGTGGCCTGTGCCGACGCGTCCTTGAGCGATTCCTGTTTCTCAAGAATCTTGTCCAGACGCTCTTTGAAAGCCTGAAGGCGCTCGATCTCTTCTTTTCGAGCCTCGTTATCACTGTCTCTTTCAAGAAGAATACCCAGCACACGCTCGGCGTCTTCAACCCAATCCAACTGTCGATCGACGGCTGACAGCCGATCAGACGACTGATCAAGCAAGCGAACCAACAACTGAAGCCGATCCCCCAGTTCAAGCTCACCCGATTGATCGAGGACGCGTCCCAGACGTGCCGCGTTTTCCGGCTCAAGCTCTTGAAGTTGTTCCTGCAACCGAAAAACACGATCTTCGAATCGCTTGTACCGATCCAGGATCATCTTCTGCTTGGTCGCCAGTGGATCATCCGGTTGAAGCTCATTCTGAGTACCCGCTTGCGCAAACAGTGGCTGCGGTGAAAACGAGAAAACGAAAAGGACAGCCATCACGTACGTCAGCACGGACTTCCAACTCATGATCATGAGACGCTGTTTTCGCGGCATCGCCAACATCGGCAGTCTCCCTGTATCCATGCGTTTCCATTCCTCCAAGCTCAATGGAACCAGAAACGCGGACACTATTCCTCAAACACCCCTTCAGCCTCTTCAAGCAAGGACTCACCCGCCTCGTCCCCCAGTTCTTTCTGAAGGCGGATGATGTCTCGGAGCATCGTGACAACTTCGTAGTAACCTTCCCATTGTATCATGTTGGCCAGGACGGATCGCATCTTTTTGATGATGGTCTCCTGTAGTTCGTCGGTCTGCCGGCCAGAATCGGCGTCCGTTTGCCGCGACCATGTACGAAGGGCATCCGCTGCCACCACCATGTCACGACGCGTCAGCTCAGCTAGAATATCAATGATATTGGTCTCAAGTCGCTCGCGCTCATCCCGCGTATCAAGACCGTTGATTTCCAACTCCTTCATAATCTGCTCAAACTGCTGCCGGACGATCGTCACGGATGCCGTCAAGTTACGCTGCCGTCGTTCGAGCGATGACAAGCGAGAGGCCCACACATCACGCATCGATTGCGTTTCTGGCGAATCCGCAGATGCTTCCAACTCGGACCGTACACTCAGCAGTTCGCCGCGCAATTGCTCCTGACTCTCCAACAATCGCTCAAACGCCTGCCGATATTCCTGCTCGCGTCGTGCAATGTCTGCAAGGAACTCGTCACGGGTCACCACCCGCAGGATGTGCTCTACCGACTGCGCTTCATTGGGGCCGGATACGTCATCAGCATCTGCCGCATTGGCGGTCATGGTGATGCGGTCACCCGCCTCCACCAATGCTTGCGATACGGGCCACGGAATCGTTGAAAGATAGCTCTTGCTGCCGATCTCGAAGCCCACAAGATCAATGGCCTTCGCTTCAGCGTCTTCCCGTAATAACTGATAGGTCAACTCCGCCCGGGCCAGGCCGTACTGGTCATCCAGAGATAACTCGAGCGGAAGAACGGCATCCGTCGTGATCATGTCACCCACACCCGGCAACAATAGCTTTACACGTGGCGGATCGTCTTTCATCGCGCGAATCGAAAACCTCTCGGGCTGTCGATTCTCCAACGCATCATTGTCGACGAGGGAGAAATGGTACGTCCGCGTTTTACCAATCGTGAACTCGACCGTCGCTCGATCTTCCGTCACGACAGCCTCTGCAATTTCCTGATTCCCCGACCTGAGTGTTGCCGTGGCAAGCGGCTTGTTGAATGTCGCATCGATACGAACTGTGCTGCCCTTCAGTGTGCGCGTGGCGCGTTCACCGTCACCGAGCGTCATCGACGGCAAACCCGCGTAGGCGGGAGGTGTCACTTGTATTGTGGACGATGCGAGATGCGGTCGATCAACGAGACGAACTTGAACCCGCTCTGTCCGATGATCGCCACCACGAAGGTAGAATGTGAACTCTTCTTCCACAGCCTTGATCGTAAATCGATAACGATAGGCACCGGCGCTCCCCACGGTCACCATGGACTCACGCGCGGAATCACCGCTTTCCGTCTGATAGTAGATGTCGACGCTTCGAGGCTGCACTCCCTCGGCCAGGGCTTCGATTACGACGTCGTCGCCGCGTGCCGCCCGCATTTCGTTTCCGTCGACTTCAAGGATCAGCGTCGTACGGCGCGGCCATTCCACATCCTGTAACAGCAGATTGCGTGCCACCCCGATCCGAAATGACTCCGGCATCACAAATGCCGTCGCAGCAACCAGAATCCCAATGCCAAACGCACCTGCCGCAGCGCGCCGGGCAGCGAGCGAATCAAGCACCTGGTTGAAGTCCAGCTTGCCAGCCCGTGCCGCCGCATCATCAATGACCAGTTTGACCAGCTCACGAGAGTTACTGGCTTCCGCCCCCATTTCACCCTGTGCAAATCGAACCGCTGAGATCAAAGACGAGGAAAGTTGAGGATACTTTCGCTCGATCAGATTCGCCATCTGTGAGCGCCCCATCGGTACCCCAAGCGGAGATACCAATCTTCGGAGCATGACCCAGCCGGTACTTCCGATCAGCACCAGAAGAATGACCAATCGCATGCTCCACTGCAATCCACGCAGCCAGAAGTCCGCGGTGCAAATTAACAATGCACCGATAAGGAAACAGGCGAGCACCCAGGAAACGCCATACACGACGACGAGCCACCGCATTCGTGTGGACAACCGGTCGAGCTTCGTAGCGAGCCCTTGATCAATTGGCATAGTTCCTTGCGTCATTGCTTTCCCGTATCAACCTGTATTCACGAACGAAGGTACATCGGTTCCATTACTGAGGTAACAACCCTGCATTACAGCAATCGACACCATTTACGAACGGCCCACTCAAAGGCCAACAGTCCGAGCAGGACGGTCAAAACTATCCCGTTATCCCACAGGCTCGTCGGTCGAGAACGAATACTGATCTCCTCATGCCGATCAGGTATCGTCTCTGGAATCTCACCCATGGCTGCAAATTCGAAGAACTGCCCGCCTTCCGATCCTTCTGCAAGTGCCACAAGTGCGGCACGATTCATCTGCGGATTCACAATCTCCAGGTTGGGTCGAGAAACGCTGATCGTACGGGTGGCATACTCCGGATCGCTGATGCTGTCCGATGAGACGGGCACGACAAGCCTGTAGTTGCCGATTTGATCTGGAACGAATTGTCCACGATACCAACCGACCCGCTCCTGCCGAGCAGCAAGCACCAATTCGCGCACTTCACCGGCAAACTCTACCTTTGCCACAACCTGAGGCGTCTGCAGTGGCTTGAATCGCTTGTCGTAGAGCCGAGCATCGACGGTCACGGCATCACCAAGACCGTATTGATCACTCTCAGTCAGAATCAGGCCGCGACGTGCTCCACCCAGCAGCTTGCCTTCGGCGAGAAACCTCACCATCTGAACCCAATAACGATCGAACCGCTCCGGTGCCAGACGACGCCAGCGCCATGTTCCGTCGATCGCCATGAACGCTGTCCGCCCGGCACCGACGTATTGCACGGCCGAAAGCACGTGCGGGCCCCATGTGTTTCGCATCGACGGATTGCCGTGCAACATCAGCACCGTCGCCACCGGCTTCGGCTTCATAACCGGGAAGTGCCAGAATACGTCATTCGAGAGCTGCCACATCAAACGGCTTGAAGCGGGATCGTCCCCCATGCGCAAAACAGGGTGACCGTACATCTCGTCGGGTATGACAATCGGATAGGATTTTTCCTGGTAGTGATCCAAGTCGTTCAGAATCAAGTCTGCTTCAGGATCAAACACTACCGGCAGAATATCCTGCAGAGGTGCCAACGATTTGTCACGCATGAAATCCGGTGTGTATGCACGTGCCGCGCCATAGAAAACACCGGCGCCGTGCTCGGTCACCATTGTCTCAACAAGACGGCACCACTCGCTGTCGATTTCCGCACGATCCGGATCAAGCAGGAGTACCACATCGTAAGCGTACAGCTCTTCGGCGAGGCGGGGAAGATGATCAATGATGGTATCGCCGTCACGCACAGCGCTCGCATCGGCAGATTGAAGCCAACAGCTGACCTCGAACGTATCATCACGCTCCAGCAGTCGTGTGATGTATCGATAGTCCCAACTGGGACCGCCGGAAACCACGAGTACCCGCGTTCGAGATTCAATCACATTGACCGTCACCTGCTTGGCGTTGTCGTCGGTCACGGACTCAGAATCCAGCTCTGCCACCGCGACTTCATAGAGAAAACGCCCCGTTTTCGGTGGCCGACGCTCAAAAACAATCGGTGGAACTTCGCCATCTCGGGCGATCGTCACTGGACGGGATTCAACCAGCCGCTTGTCCTGCAGTACATCCAAGTCGGCCTCGTAAAGGTGAACCTGCAGGGTTTCACCGAGCAATCCCTGCGTACTGATCTCCGCCGTCACCGCGAATGGATCCTGCTTGAATGCGTTTTCCGGCGCATCAAGACTCACCAGGCGCGCGTTCCGCGGCGGACTTGGATCTCCAACCCCGACGGTGTGAATCGGCAATCGTCGCTGATTGGCATACGCCGCCACATCGTCAGCGGTTCCACCATCATTGAATCCACCGTCCGAAATCACCACGATGCCCGCAATCGGCGATGACCCCAACGACTCGACCGCGCGACGAACCGCGCGCTCAAGATTGGTTGTCGAACCACCGGACGACAAGCCCAAGGACA
>JBMYUM010000233.1:0-6780 GCA_049605375.1 Phycisphaerae bacterium
GTCTTTCTGCAGTGCAGCGCTCCGCAAACCAATAGCGATCATGGCGCCGTTCATCGCATAGCGGACGCGATTTTTGGCCTTGTGGATTGTCTCTTCAATCAATGGCAGATAGGACGCGAACTCATCATCATCCAGTGACTTGTCATGCGTTGCGACATGACAGAGCATCGTCCAGCCGACACTACCCACCCATTCCTTCTTGCTGGCTATCCACTTCTTCATCAAGGGCTGGGAAACACTTGATTTGGCGGCGATTCCTGCCAAAGCATCGCCGAGGACGTAACAATCAACATCCTTGACCCACTGCTCAAGCGTCTTCCGATCAAGAGCCTGATGATCGGCGACCATGGTGGCCAGAATCCTTGCGTCGTGATTACCGGAGTTCCACAATGCCTGCGCCAGGTCGTGATCAACCTTGATTTTCTTCTTGAGCTTGTTGAGATTGGCAAAGCTCACACCGAACATGGTGCCTTGAACGCCATGACGCGCGTACACCTTGCGATTCTGCGCTGTTCCGGCGGACTCCAACTCCTTCAGTGCCTGCTTCGGCGTCATGCCATCGCTCCCTATACACGGCGCGTGCCGAGCAACGTATCCTTGCCGGACAACACGCGACTAGCGAACGTTGAAGTACTTGGCCTGCCTGTGATGGCAGATCAGTGCCGTCGTCGTCTGCTCAGGTTCCAGCTGGAACTCGTTCGACAGTGCAACGCCAATGCGGTCCGGCTGCAGCAAGGGCCAGATTTTGAGCTGATCTTCCAATCTCGGACATGCCGGGTAGCCGAAGCTGTAGCGGGAGCCACGGTACCGCTGTTTGAAGATCTCCTGCTTCTCCCGAGCATCGTCCTCGGCAATGCCCCACTCCACGCGGACCTGCTTGTGAATGTACTCGGCAAGCGCTTCGGCGGTTTCGACACCAAGACCATGAAGATGGAGGTAATCCTTGTAACGATCAGCTTCGAACCACTGCCGTGCCACGTCACTGACATTCCGACCTGCTGTCACGACACTGAACGCCACAACATCCTTCACACCACTGGAGAGCGGACGGATGAAATCGGAAAGGCACCAGTACGGCGGTTTCCCCTGCCGCGGGAATTCAAAGGTCGATATGATCTTCTCATGGTCGACCGGATCGTAAATCAGCACCTGGTCGCCATCTGCCTGGGCCGGCCAGAATCCATAAATCGCCTGCAGATTCAGGATATTCTCTTCTTCACAACGTTGGAGAAGATTGCGAAGAATCGGCCGAACCTCGTGATCGATATAGGTCTTGAACTCTTCCGGTGATCGTCGGTTCTTGCGATATTGTCATTGCACCTGAAAGAGCATGTTCTCGTTGAGATATGCCAATGCCGCTTTCGGCTCAATTCGCTCGATGACGCGACTCCCCCAGAATGGCGGCTCCGGAACCGGTTCTTCGCGTGAGATATTCGATACCGGCGGTGTGTAACCGAAACGGACCGCGGCCTCCTCATGGAGGCTTGTGGGACCATTCGTGTCGAAATCACCACCCATGGGTGCTCCGCTGCTCGACGTACTCGACCCCGCGAGCTGCAGCGATTCTTCACGAACGTGGCTGACCTCTCCTTCCATAATGGCATCCATCAAATGAAGGCCATCAAACGCGTCTTTCGCATAGAAGAGATTTCCTTCGTACTCTTTTCGAAGCTCCTGCTCGACGTATTTTCGTGTCAGCGCAGCGCCGCCGAGGATGACCGGCACATCAATGCCACGCTCGTTCATCACACCGAGGTTGTCTTTCATCACCACGGTCGATTTCACAAGCAGACCTGACATGCCGATGGCGTCCGCATTATGTTCGTGGAACGCGTCGACAATCGAACTGATCGGCTGCTTGATGCCAATGTTGTGAACGGTGTAACCGTTGTTGGTCAGAATGATGTCGACCAGGTTCTTACCGATATCATGAACGTCGCCCTGTACCGTGGCCAGAACAATCACACCCTTCCCGGCGCCATCGACTTTCTCCATGAAAGGTTCAAGATGACGCACGGCAGCTTTCATGGTCTCTGCGGACTGGAGAACAAACGGAAGCTGCATCTGCCCCGCCCCGAAGAGATCACCCACTGTTCGCATGCCATCAAGCAATATGTCGTTGACAATGCCCAACGGCGGCCAGGTCTGCATCGCCTCATCAAGATCTTCTTCAAGACCGATCCGGTCGCCATCGATGATGCGACGCTTCAGCCGATCGTCCACGTTCTGTGGAACAGCCTCTTTCTCAGCCGCCTTGTCGTCAGCGTCTTCAAAGACAGAGAGCAACTGGACCAGCGGATCGTAGCCTTCCGATCGCCGATCAAAGATCAGATCTTCTGCGATCTTCTTGTGAGCGTCGTCAATTTTGAAGAGAGGCAGAATGCCAGCCACATGCACGATGGCGGAATCGAGGCCGGCCTTGCGGCAATGATGGAGGAACACGCTGTTCAACACACGTCGAGCGGGTGGCTTGATCCCGAAGCTGATGTTGCTCAAGCCCAGCAGCGTCGAACTACCGGGACACTCCTCCTTAATTCTCTTGAGGGCATCGACGGTTTCGAAACCAAGGCGTCTGTCATCTTCATTTCCAGTGCAGATGGTGAAGGTCAACGGATCAAACAAGAGGTCGCGTGGATCGATGCCATGACGCTCCGTAACCAGTTGGTAGATTCTCTTGGCAATCTCGATCTTTCGGTCGGCGGTCTTCGCCATACCTTCTTCGTCGATCGTCAGGGCGATCAGGGACGCATTGAATCGTCGTGCGAGTCGACAGACCTGATCCAGCTTCTCTTCGCCGTCTTCAAGGTTGATCGAGTTGATGACGCACTTGCCACCAGCCAGTTTGAGGGCGGCCTCGATCACATTGACTTCGGTGCTGTCGATTACCAGCGGCGTCATCACATCGGCCGCCAGCCGCTCGATCAGCGTACTCATATCTTCGACTTCGTTCCGGCCAACGTATGCCGTACAGACATCAAGTAGATGGCTACCATGCTTGGCCTGTTCACGGGCCATCTGCACCATGCCATCCCAATCTCCGTCACCAAGGAGTTGGCGGAAGAGCTTCGAACCATTCGCATTGGTGCGTTCGCCAATAGCAAGGTAAGCATTTTCCTGCGCCAGCGTCACCGACTGGTACAGACTGCTTACCGAGGGTTCAAAGAATGGACTGCGCGAAGCGGGCTTCTTTTCGCCAAGTGCATCGACAACTGCCGCCAGGTGTTCAGGCGTTGTACCACAACAGCCGCCGACAATGTTGACCCCATCATGCTCAACGAACTCGCTCAGCCAGCGGGTCAACTCAGATGGCGTCAGTGGAAAGTGAGTCTGCCCGTCGATCAGTTGCGGTAGTCCGGCGTTGGGCTGGACAATCAGCTTCTTCTCCACGTTCTTGCTGATGTAGCGAACGTGCTCACTCATTTCCTGCGGCCCGGTGGCGCAGTTCAAGCCAATCGCGGTGATTTCCGGATATCCGTGCAAAGCGGTGACGGCCGCAGCAATATCCGTCCCCACCAGCATCGTTCCCGTGGTCTCAATCGTTACGGTGCAAAAAATCGGCACGGTGCGCTGACAGGACTTCATCGCATCGATCATTGCCGCAAGAGCGCACTTGGTTTGCAGAATGTCCTGGCAAGTCTCGATGAGCAGCGCATCGACCTGCCCGTCGAGGAGTCCGCGGATCTGTTCGTGATAGCTGTCGTGCAGTTCATCCCATCGGATCTGGCAGAGCGTCGGCAGCTTCGTGCCCGGCCCGACCGACCCAACGGTAAATCGCGGGCGACTGCCACTGGCAAAGGCGTCACAAGCCCGACGCGCCAGCTCTGCGGCGCGGCGATTGATCTCGTAGGTCTGATCCTGGAGATCGAACTCGGCCAGCACATGCCGGCTGCCACCGAAGCTGTTGGTCATGACTGCGTCTGAGCCAACGGCAAGAAAGGACTTGTGAATATCTTCGACGATTTCCGGTCGCGACAGATTGAGAACCTCGGAACAGTTCTCACGACCGTCGAAGTCGTCAAGCGTCAGGTTTTGAGCATGGATGGAGGTGCCCATGGCACCGTCGAGAATCAAGACCCGCTCTGCAAGCAGGTCGATTATCGTGCGACTTGGCATGTCTTGCTTTCTTCCATTGCAGCGTGAGCGCGACGCCGGCTGTACCAGGGAGTGGTCACAACCGGCGAGGCCAGTCTGAGCGTCACTCAGACCGGGACCGGCGTTTCGACCTGCCCACCATTCTGTCTCAGCTGATTCTTGAAGTACTTCACCGTCTGTGCAAGGCCGTCATGCAACGAAACCGTTGGCTGCCAGCCAAGCACCTGTTGGGCTCGCGTACAGTCCGGCTTCCGCCGAACAGGGTCATTCTGAGGGAGCGGTTTCTGGATGATCTCCAGTTCCTTGTCCAACACCACGCCCAGCTGACTCACCAGCTCATTCATGGTGATCTCATTGGTGTTGCCGACATTGACCGGTTCGGCGGCATCGTCACCTTCGTACTGCATGAGCCGCATCATGCCCTCGATCAGGTCATCTGCGTAGCAGAAGCAGCGAGTCTGCGTTCCGTCACCGTACACAGTCAGCGGTGATCCGCTCAGCCCCTGAACAACGAAGTTGGAAACAACGCGCCCGTCTCCGACGGCCATTCGAGGGCCATACGTATTGAATATCCGGATAATGCGGATATCCACTCCGTTCTGACGATGGTAATCCATCATCAGGGTTTCAGCAACGCGTTTGCCTTCGTCATAACAGCTGCGTGGCCCGATCGGATTGACGTTTCCCCAGTATGATTCCGGTTGCGGATGCTGGTGCGGGTCGCCGTACACTTCGCTCGTCGATGCCTGAAGGATTCTCGCCCCTACCCGCTTGGCAAGGCCGAGCATGTTAAGCGCCCCCATCACCGACGTTTTGACCGTCTTCACCGGATTGTACTGGTAATGTACGGGAGATGCGGGACAGGCAAGATTGAAGATCCAATCCACCTCCAGCAGTATCGGCTCGATGATGTCATGACGAACAAATTCGAAATCGGCGCGCTGCAGGAGATGGGCGATGTTCTGCTTGGTTCCAGTGAAGAGATTGTCGAGGGCAATGACCTCATGCCCTTCGTTCAACAGACGATCACAAAGATGACTTCCCAGGAACCCGGCACCACCTGTTACGACTACACGCATGATTGACTCCTCCGCTGGCTGCATTGAAACCGACTGGGGCCAATCCGGGAGGTCTCAACCTGTGAATTCTCGGATGCAACTGGCCACGTAGTCGATATCATCGTCCGAAAGCATGGGATGACATGGGATAGAAAGCACGTTATGGGACAATCTTTCACTGACCGGAAGATCGCCTTCCGAGTACCCCAAATGAGAGAAACAGGGCTGCAAATGCAGCGGACGGGGATAGTAGATCGTTGAACCAACGCCTCGATCGGTGAGAAAGGCCTGAAGCTCGTCACGACGGTCCACCTTGATGGTGTACTGGTGGAATACATGAAGTCGGTTGTCCGGTACCTCCGGCGTCTGGACAGCAGCACCGGCGAGCCGCTCAGCATACATACGCCTGCGGGTAAATTCCTCGACATACCGGGTTTTCACCAGAAGTATAGAAGCCTTCATGGTGTCGAGTCGAAAATTACCGCCCACAAACTCATGGATATACCGCTGCGTCTGCCCATGATTACGTAATTGGAGGCATCGTTCGACCAGTTTTGCGTCCCCCCCGAAGATCATGCCGCCTTCGCCGAATCCTCCAAGGTTCTTTGTCGGGTAAAACGACAGCGTCGATAGCTGCCCGAATGAGCCTGCTTTCTTACCGCCGATGGCCGCACCAAAAGCCTGGGCCGCGTCCTCCAGGACCATCGCCCCATGCCGTTCAGCGACCGCCATGATCGCCGGCATATCAGCGCATTGACCATAAAGATGCACCGGAACAATGACCTTGGTCTTCGGGGTGATGACACGTTCCAGTGTCTCGGGGGTGACATTGAAGGTTTTCTCATCAACATCAGCAAACACGGGCGTTGCCCCCGTCCGAGCTACCGAACCGGCAGTCGCAAAGAAGGTGAAGCTTGGAACGACCACCTCGTCGCCGGGGCCAACTTCCATCGCCATCAGGGCACAAAGCAGCGCATCCGAGCCATTGCTGACAGCAACGGCGTGCGGAACTTCCATCATCTCAGCCAACCGTCGCTCAAGCTCCGTCACAGACGGACCGCCGATGAAATGCTGACTCTCCAGTACGGTGTGGACCGCACTGCGGACTTCATCTTCAAAGAGCTTGTATTCGGTGCCAAGGTCCAGCATGGGAACGGAGCGCATGTGTGAATCCCTCATCGAGTCGCGGCTGGGCCAACGCAAATGTGCGCGTGGGCCGACGTGCAATCAACACGTCGATGATAGCCGGGACGGCCCCACCGACAACCGCGGCGCCCTAATATGTCTGTTTTTTGGGCGCCGTAGAAAGCCGGCTGGAGGCGTGAAGGATTGGGGCGAATCAGTCTTCCGGTGTCGCCTCGCCAGCATCAGGCAGCTGCTTGCCAAGATTCTTCTCGGCCGCAACCTGGTAGTCGTAGTACGTCCGCAGCTGTTCACGGAAGTAGCCGCCACTGGTCACGCGTGCGGCATTGAGAACGGCTCCGAACAGATGCGCATTCACGGCTGCGAAAAGACGGCAGGCGCGACGGGCAACACCGCGGGAATTCTGGTTGGCGCGAACGACGAGGATGACACCATCCACCATCGTCGCCAAACTGAGCGAATCGCTCGCCAGCAACGCGGGCGCAGA
>JBMYUM010000234.1:0-6739 GCA_049605375.1 Phycisphaerae bacterium
ACCGGCAGTGGTGCCTACCAAGGTACGTTGCCTGACATGCACGCGGATACCGTGGGACGCGAACAGCTCATGCTGGACGTTTCGTACCGGGTGATTGCCGATCACCTCCGTTGCCTGACATTTGCCTTGACTGACGGTGCCGTCCCCGGAAACGAGGGCCGCGGCTATGTGCTGCGTCGCATTCTCCGTCGAGCCGTCCGCTATGGTCGCCAGTACATGGGTGTCAGTGAGCCTTTCCTGCATGACCTTGTGGAACCGCTGGGCCACCACATGGTCGGTGCGTTCCCCGAGCTGCATGGTGCGCATGGCGGCAAGAACATGGAACGCGTCAAAGAGATCATTCGCGACGAGGAAGAGTCGTTCGGTCGTACCTTCGACCGTGGCCTGAAGCTGTTCCGCGAGGAAGCCGACTACGCTCGAACGCATCACCATGGTCGCATCACCGGCGAAGCCGCGTTCCGCCTCCACGATACGTTTGGTTTTACGATCGACCTGACGGAGCAGATGGCGGAAGAAGACACCCTGACCATCGACATCGGTGAATACGAGCGTCTGATGGAAGAGGCGCGCGAGAAAGCAAGGCAAGGCGGAAGCCGGGCGAGCTTCCCCACACAATCCGAGGCATGGATTGAAGCCGCCAAGTCGCACGGCGATACCGATGTCGCTCAGAAATATGAAGGCACCTCCGGAACCGGCACCATCCTGGGATGGGTCGAAGTCGATGAGTCCACACTGCCGGGCAGCCTGACGGTGGGTCATCGCGCGGGGCTGATCCTGGATCGCACCAACTTCTATGCGGAACAGGGTGGGCAGGTCGGTGATACGGGCATGATCCGTACGTCATCGGGCGCATTCCGAGTCGATGATACGCAGTTGACGCTGGGGACCGTGCTGCATCTGGGTGAAGTTATCGACGGAACGCTGGAATCCGATACGCAGGCCCAACTCGAGGTCAGCGACGCCCGTCAGCCGATCATGCAGAACCATACGTCAACACATATTCTGAATTGGTCGCTTCGAGAAATTCTCGGCGATCACGTCCAGCAGAAGGGTTCGTTGGTCGACGACAGCCGAACGCGATTCGACTTTTCTCACAACAAACCGCTGGGCCATGACGAGGTCACAAAGATTGAGGGGCTGTGCAACCAGCAGATTGAAGCTTCTCATAAGGTCTACATCAAAGATGTGGAACAAGGCGCCGCGCGGGAAATCAACACACTTCGTGCGGTCTTCGGTGAAAAATACCCTGACGTGGTTCGTGTGGTTTCGATCGGTGCCGACATCGATGCCATGCTGGCCGATCCCAAGAACAATGACTGGATGCAGTACTCCGTCGAATTCTGCGGTGGGACGCACCTTGTCCACAGTGGCGAAGCAGAGCGTTTCGTTCTCACCAATGAGGAAGGTGTTGCCAAGGGCATTCGAAGGATCATCGGCGTTTCCGGAAACGCTGCGGCCGAAGCAGAACGGCTGGGTGATGCCATGCTGTCCGAAGCCGCGCTCCACGGCAGTCAGCCAGACAAGGCCCCTGACAACTGGTTGTCCGCGTTTCAGGCTCGATTGGCCGAAGCGACCATTCCACTGCGTGTCCGGAATCAAATTCGTGATCACATCACGGCATTCCAGAAGCATGCAAAGGCGCAGGAGAAGGCGGCCGCGGCTGCTTCCGGCGACACGATTCGCTCCGAAGTCGAGGCGTTGCTGGGTGGTGCATCGACCGTCGGAGACACATGCGTCGTCGTCGGTCCCTTGTCGCAGCTTGAGGTGAATGCGATGCGGCAGGGTGTGGACTGGGTGCGCAACAAATCCGCGTCATCGGCGGTGTTGCTGGCAGGAACGGACGGGGAGAAGGTCATGCTCCTCGCCGGTATGAGCCGGGATCTGGTTGAACGCGGCGTCAAAGCGGGCGATTTGATCAAGGAAATCGCCCCTCTGGTCGGCGGTAAAGGCGGAGGACGCCCCGATATGGCACAAGGCGGTGGCACTGACCCCGGCGGCATCCCTGCCGCTGTCAAAGAAGCCCATGCCTGGATTGCGAAGAAACTCGGAGCGTAAGCGCGACGACGTCGTCAGGGGGTTGCGGTCGGTTCCGGCTGGCCCGACCCTGCAACGAGATGACGAAAGCTCTCGAAGATGTTGACCACACTGACGTGGTCAACTTTCTCTTCCGACTGTTTCGCGGCGATAACGTTGGCGAGGGCTTCCACGTCCATCTGGTCGGAAAATGACTCCAAGTCATAAACCCCCATCGCCCAACTGGGGTAAAAACGCTCGCTAACCGGCGTCAGCAGAAGCAGCTCCACGTCAGCGTGGCGATTGTCGACACAAATATGATCATACAGATTGGTGATTGCCGACCGGGGTCCTTCCAGCAGTTGGATGAAGTGACCGCGCGAATAGAGCAGTAGACCGGTAATCCCCGAACGCGGATTGTGCGTGGAAGCTGCCGTCTTGATTCGCGCCAGTACTTCGTTGTCGACAGGCACCGTGGCACGACTGACATAGATCAAATGGTACAGGTCCATTGGGTTCCTCCTCTCTCAAAACCTACGTTGCCTAACGGCACGGGATTCCCCTAGCTTTAGTCTCGGCAAACCCAATTCGTCCAAATCGATCAGGGGCTACCATTATCGGTAGCAAACGCTGCCCTTAGGAAAATCGGTGGCGTTTTTGAAAGTCTAAAATTCAATGCGTGAAAAAACGGAATGAAGAAGCAAAACAGTGAGGCTCGACCAAAATATGGTGAGCCCGACATCGCGCGAAACGTCCGCCGGTGAGGCTTTCGGACGTGATCCGATGGCATAGGAAAGACCGGCAACGATCAAACCGCTCGCCGACATCTTCAGTGTCACCCATCCCGAGCCTACCGGGAACATCCGATCATCTGGCCAGACGGTAGCAAAGTAGTTCCGCATAAACATGGCGATCGTTCCTTCCGGATCTGCCGACAGGAATGCCACCATGGATGCGTAGCCGTTTGCAACGAATGCTAGAACTGTCAGGAGTGGAACAGCCAGCAGGAGCGATAACGCGATATTCCCACAGAGGTAGTGCCAGGGGGAGGCACCGCAGTTTCGAAGTGCATCAAACTGATTGGCGTACCGGCGACTGCCAACGTCAGCCGCGATGGAAGCGCCGCACTTGCCCGCAACGAGAACGGCGATCAGAAGAGGGACGATCACACGGAATGTACTGTAGCCCGTAGCCGCCAGAAACTCCTCTTTCAGTAATGGGACCGTGACGTCGGCGTAGGGAATCTGCGCGAACGTGAAGTTGACGAACGTGTAGCCGAGCATGGTCCCGGCGATGGTCACGTATATTGCCGTCGACGGTCCGGCCACCATCTTGAGATAGTGACCGAGATAGCGGGACTTCCAGCGCGGTCTGTGCCAGGATCCAAGTATCGCCGGGAACAGGCTGAGCATGAATATCAGCGCCCGCCCGGGTTCCTCGAACAGTCGCTGCGTCCAGCGACGTGATGTGGATGGCCCGGTTGGGATGGGCGTTTCCGTGCTTGCCATCGTCGTCAGCGTGGATAGTTCAGCCTCGATGTCGTCGACGGTAACGTCGCGTAGCTGGCGGCTCGTCGGATCAAGCATGACGATACGCGGATCGCATTCGAGGAACGGCTCAAAATCATGTGTCACGACAACGACAGTCTTTTTGTGTCGACGGTGCGTCTGCAGGATCAGGCGAACCACATCCTGGATTCGCGCGGGATCGAGTCCAGTCGTTGGTTCGTCAAAGAGCAGCACGGTCGCGTCCATGGCTAACGTCCGCGCAACCGCAACCCGCTGCTTCTCACCACCGCTGAGTACGCTTGGCCGAATGTCGGGGCGTACGTCCAGTTCCTCCAGTCGAGCGCGCGCTTCATCGGCCTTGCCACGTCGTCCGCCCGGTCGATGATCAACGGCCAATTGGACGTTTTGCTGCGCCGTCAACTCATCGAAGAGCGCGTGACTCTGGAATACCAGTCCCACCCGCCCTTTTCGGCGTTTGCCGTCGTCGCCCGGGTCGACCAACACGTCTCCCGTCACCTGCACGGGATTGTGGTCCTGGTCCGACAAACCTGCGACCAAGCTGAGCAGCGTCGATTTTCCAGAACCGCTCGGTCCGACCAGCAGCAGTAATTCCCCCTTTGGAACAACAAGTGACGTATCTTCCAGAAGCTTACGCCCATTCGGGAGTTGGATCGTGAGGCCTTCGATCCGCAACGCGGCCTGATCTTTATTCGGAGTTCCGTCACTCATGGTAAGGCTTCCGCATGCGTAGCTGCCGCCCCTCGGAGTCCAGCCTGCAGGACCTGCCCCTCTTCCAGGGGCTTTTGTTCGCGACCGGTCTCCAAGGTCAGCCAACTGACGTTTCGATCAAGCGCGGTCGAACGCACAAACTGCACAATCTCAGGTCGCGTTCGGCCTTGCGTATCAAACAGCCAGATGGAGAGCATTTGCTCTGCCATCGGCGCGATCTCTTCCACAAGGTCATACAGATGCTTCTGCATCTCTGGTGACTCCAGGACGCGCTGTCGAAGAAATGCCGTCGTGCGCGGGTTGCCGACGATAGCCTCTTCATAGACATCAGCGATCAGAACTCGCAGTTCCTGATCCTCCAGGACGCTTCGCGCCAGAGCCGCCACCTCTTCCTGCAGTCGTTTGTTCTCTTTGGCATGTCGCCACGTTTGTTCGATGGCACGTTCGAGTTCGGCCTTGTCCTGCTCGGACATCAAGGCCAGGTATTCGCCCATGAAGTTCAGCATCTTCTGGTAGGCTTCTTCGTTCTGTCCCCGGGCGACGCTCCAGGCAATACTGATTTTAGGCGCTTCGGAAATCGCGTCGTTCATCAGGCGGCTGAGAACCGGTGTCAGGTGCTTCTCCAACACGGGGCCAAGCGCGCGTTGCAGTTTCGGCCATGATTCGACAACCTCTTCACCGTGTCGTTTCGAAATCTGCCAGAGTTGTTCATTTCGTTTCTGCAGTGCCAGTTGAATGTCATGACGGATGAGTTCGACATACGTCTCTGCAAGGTCACGCACGACCGGTGTCCATGCCGCCGTCATCCTGAGTTTTCGTCGGCTCCACTCTTCCACAAGCTGGGCTGACATACGATCCTGAATGGATCGAGGAAACAGAACCGGTAACGCCTGCTCAACGGGCAGCGGTGCCTGCCAGCATGTAGCCGTCGTTCCCACGTTCAGACGTGCACGGGTTCCGGGTTGCAGTGATAAGCGGGCCCGATCACCAGCCTGATCGACGCTGGATACTTCGCCGACATGCGACAACCCGGACGTTCCACTCAAATAGACGCCATCACCCGGTCGAAGCCGGGCATCGAGCGGTAGCGCAACAAAGATCTCCTCAGTGTTGCGCTCGACGCGGCTTTGAACCGTTTCAAAGGATGCGAAGAGCACGGCGCAGGCAGCAATCCAGAGGGTCACGCCGACGCCAACATAAATGTAATTTCTTACACGCAATCGATATCCTCAAGCAACAAGGCAACGACCGTCCCTATGATCATCGGTCACGCGGCCGTCGTTGGGGCCTGCGATCTTTTCAGAATCATGCCCAACGCTTATGGTATTCGGCTAGTTTGAGGAAGGTACTGTCTAAAGTCGTCATAAGGAAGCAGATCATGCCGGCAACCGCCCCACATCGTGCTCAAAACGAGTTCTACGGTTGGATGCCCTCGAGATTTTGTCAGGGCCGTCCTATTTTGACTCTGACCGCCTTCGGCTTGGTCTCGCTGCTGTCTACCGGCTGCAGAACGACGGAGAAGATCCCTGCGACGCACCGGCAGGAAATCCGTGCCGTCATTGAATCGCAGGAGAAGGCTTGGAATGATGGTGATATTGAAGGCTTCATGGACGGATACTGGCAATCGGGGCGACTGAGCTTTAACGGCTCCGGTTTGGTCGTCCGAGGTTGGGAACGGGTACTGGAACGCTACAAGCAGAGATACCCCAATCGTGATGCCATGGGGTTCCTGAAGCTCGATCGTCTGGAAGTTAACGAACTGAGTGAAGACACGGCTTATGTATTGGGTCGCTGGTTCATCAGAGGAACGACACATAAAGGCGGTAGCTTCACGCTCGTGATGAGACGAATAGACGGTGATTGGAAGATCATTCACGATCATTCTTCGTCGGACCCCGAATCCACGGAATAACGTGGCGAATTGAACGTGTCCGCACTGCGCAAAGCCTGGCTCCCACCGGCCGTCGTCTTTCTTGCCGGCATCCTGATGGGATTGCCGACCATCCGTGGTGGATTCGTCGGTGGTGATGACCGGCAGCTCGTACTCAACCACGTGCTGGTCAATCACCCTTCGTTCGAGCACGCGATCAAGCTCTTTACCATTCTACATCGGGATCTTTACCAGCCCCTCCCACTGCTCTCGTTCTCGCTCGAGTTTGTGGTTGCCGACACCCTCGGCTTGCTTGATGCCGGAATTGAACGGGCCGCCTGGCTTTTTCATCTGACGAATATCGTCCTTCACGCCCTCAACGGACTGGCGGTCTGGTATGCGGTCTTGCTGTGGCATCGCATCCTGATCCGCCGCCACCAAACGGAGTCGGTCAACCACTCCACGGATGCGTCAGCCTTTTCCGTTGAACAAACCGTTGCTCTGTTGGCCGGACTGATCTTTGTACTTCATCCCCTTCAGGCCGAAGTTGTTGCATGGCTGAACGGGCGCATGATGCTGCTTTCCACACTCTTCGCAGTTGGAAGTTTGATCGCGCTTG
>JBMYUM010000235.1:0-6715 GCA_049605375.1 Phycisphaerae bacterium
TGGTGACCACTGAACGCATCCATTTGCCGTCATTCCCTCGTTGGAACTTGGACCCGGTAGCAGGTATACTCCGAGAGCGGATTTTCACTATCTTAAAGGGCTGACGACCAGCGCAAGGTCTTTAGGCGCACGCTTTTCCGGCGTTTTGCCATCTTGCGTTCGTGACTTGACGACGCAGTTTTTGTCCAGATCGCACACGTGAGGCAGATTGATGGACGAGACCATTGAATCCATAAGAGCGGCAGTCACGCAAGGCGAAGGCGTCCCGACGCTCGATCTGGATGCCCAGGGTCGTTCCACGGCTGCTCAATCCGTTCCGCAGGGTATCCCGAAGATCGACGGCTATCGAATCGACGGTGTTCTTGGTAAGGGCGGCATGGGTATTGTCTATCGTGCCGTTCAGATCAAGCTCAACCGAACGGTGGCCTTGAAAGTGTTGCCCGCCGTCATTGGTGCAGCCAGCGACGGCATGGTCTCCCGTTTCCGGCGGGAAGCGCTGTCTGCTGCCCGGCTTCACCATACCAACATCATTCCTGTATACGACTACGGCGAAGTCGAAGACGGTTATTACTACGCGATGGAACTTGTTGATGGTAAACCGATGGACGAGATTGTCCGGGATTTCTCCGGTCAGGCTCATGCCGGATTGACCAATCATCGCTTGGGCGAGTTCCTGACCGATCTACTCCCGAACGAATCGGGAGAAATGGATGCCAGTGATCCTGAAATGGGTCCGCTTTCAAAGTCGCAGAGTCCGATGGGCCTGCAGATGGGCAGCAAGAGCCGAGTCTATTATCGACAAGTCGCGTATTGGATCGCAGATGTTGCCGAGGCGCTCGACTACTCGCACGGGCATGGCATCATTCATCGCGACATCAAGCCCGGCAACCTGATCCTCTCGCGCGACGGTCGCATGATGGTAGCAGACTTCGGTCTTGCCAAAGACATGGACGAGCCAAGCGTCACGCAGACCGGTGCGGTCGTTGGTACGGCGAGATATCTGAGTCCCGAGCAGGCTCAGGGCGGAAAGGTCCCGTTGGATCATCGGACGGATGTCTATTCGCTTGGGGCAACCATGTACGAGTTGCTCTGCTTTCAGCCGGCATTCCCGGAGAATGATCAGCGCAAGTTGCTGACACAAGTCGTCAATGTCGATCCGCGACGCCCGAAGACGATCTTGCCTCTGGTACCGCTTGAGCTTGAGACGATCTGCATGAAAGCCATGGAGAAAGCGGCGGACGCACGCTATGCCACGGCGAAAGATCTGGCTGAAGATTTGCGGCGTTACCTGAATGACATTCCCATTGCGGCGCGTCGTCCGAGCCTGCCTCGACGTGTCTTCAAGTTCGTCAAACGAAATCGGGTCGTACTGACGGTTGCCACCGCGCTGACCATCGCCGTTGTCGCGCTGGGGAATGACCTCTATCAGAGGCAGCAGAAGCGGGTGGCCCTTGCTCATGCCTATGCGGAAGCCGGACAGAATCTTGTGATCTACGGTGAATATGAAGAGGCCGAGAAAGAGTTCCAACGTGCTCTTGCAATTTCACCGGGCAGTATCATCACGCGCGCCAACATGATCTACATGTATATTCGCCAGAGTATGACAAGTTCGCCGGAAGAAGCATCCGTGCTGCTCGGCAAAGGGGCGGAACTCTGCGAATGGGTGTTGGAGCGGGAGCCTGAAAACATCAGCGTACTCAACTACTACGGCGTCTGCCTCAAAAGGCTGGGCAAATTCGAGGAGGCGATTGAGCAATTCCTCAAAGTTGAGCATGAGCAGTTCTATGCTGCGCTCTCCAACCTGGGCACGTGCTATGCCGTCGTTGGTGATGACGAGAACGCCGCATCCTATCTTCGAAAAGCGGCAACGTGTGAGGACGCCAAGAAAGAAAACGTCTGGGCGGCCGATGCCTGGCGAAACCTCGCTGCATTCGAATTGCACAGAGGAAATAAGAAGTCGCTCGAATACGTGGAACAGTCGCTCAAGAAAAGTACGGATCCCATGAGCTTCATTGTTCGTGCGAAGATTCGAATGGACCTGGAATCCGTTCGTGACCTCAAAAGGGCGATGGATGATACCGTTGCTGCGGACGCCAACTCCGAAAATATCGAGAAGAAGCAGATCAGGGCGTTAGTCAAGCGCGTGCGTGGGCTCGCTCACCTCCGAAATGGCGACCTTGAAGGCGCCGCACGCTACGCCGAAGAGGCACAGCAACTTGAAGATGAGCCGACCATTAACTGGCTCGTTCAGTCCGTCGCGCATGCCCGCCTCGGCCGCCTTGAGCTCGCAGAGTCGGCATTGGCGCGGGCGGTGGAATCCTGGCCTCGGAAATTGAGACGGCGTGGCGACTTCTACGTAACAGCCGGAGGTGGGTGGATCTGGTACGATACCGGTCAAGAGCTGTTCGAACTCTATGAGCAGGCCAAAGACGCAATTTCAGAGAATTCTTAACATCAATTTGATCGGATGAGCCTGGGAATACGTGTAATCTAGTAAGCACGTCCACGAAGGAACACCGTCAGGGTTGTGTAATGAAGTACGTGGAGCACGGGAAAGGTAGCCAGTACTGATGAAAGTGAATGTCGGCCTCGCCAGGAAGCAAACCAATACGCCTTCATTTCGCCTTTCAGGAACGTTCTGGCGTATCCGGGTATCGGTGGCTGCATGCTGCGCTATGCTCGGGGGCACCGCTCTGTACGCGAATGACATCGATGAATCCCCTTCCGCCAACAAGGAACTTGCCGTACGCGGCCAGGCTGAGGGCGGCCAGGCTGAGGGCGGTCGCGTGGAAGCGTCGGGGCAAGCGCCGATTTTCGTGAAGGAGGGTGCAAGCGGCGACGGCTCAAGTTGGGAAAGCGCCTTTGGCAGTCTGCAAGATGCGTTGGACGTTGCCACAAACGGTGTAGAGGTTTGGGTCGCCGCCGGCGTTTATCGAACCGACGATGGTGCCTCGGTTCTTCCGGGCGACCGCGATGCAAGCTTTCGCGTGGACGATGGAATCGCCCTCTACGGCGGGTTTCTTGGAGACGAAGGCAGCCGCTTGGCCTGCGCAAGTGGCGGCAACATCGGAAGGCCGTGCACCACAAATGCGGATTGCAACGGCGATGCATGCCGTGATGTCCGCATGCCGACGATTAACGTTACCGTGCTCAGTGGTGACCTTGCCGGTAACGACTCGCCACCGGAGTTTCCCAGTGGTCAGTCATTCAATGAAAACGCATACAATGTCATCGTAGCCGTTGGCTCGTCCGAGCGATCGCGGATTGACGGTTTCTTTATCACGGGCGGAAACGCAAACGGTGATGACTTCTCCGAACGACGTGGTGGCGGACTCCGCGCAACGTTCGGCAGTCCGCTTGTCAGCCAGTGCCGCTTTGCACTCAACCAGGCGGTCGCCGCCGGTGGAGCGGTCTACACGGGTATCGGCAATACGCGACTGATCAACTGCGGCTTTGATCGTAATGCGGCGACCGGAGAAGGTGGACGTGGTGGTGCCGTCTCCGGTGCACTTTCCCGCCTGCGTGCCATCAACTGTGCCTTCCTCGAGAACAGCGCCGGAGGGAGTGGTGGAGCCGTATACGGAAGTCTTCTCACCGATCCTGAAGTTGTTGGATGTCTCTTTGCAGGAAACGTGGCGACCAACGGGGGGGCGCTGCTTTCTGAGTTGGCCAGCAATCCCAACATCACGAATTCGACCTTTGCGTTTAATCACGCCACCAACGACGGTGGAGGTGTCTATGTCGACGGGCAGGCGGTGGACATCGCCAATAGTGTACTCTGGGGTAACAGTGACAACAGTGGCGCATCCGGTGACGCACAGATCTTTGTCGCTTCTCAAAGCGCGAACATCAGCTTCTCGATCATCCAGAACGGCGAGGGTTTGGGAGAATCGATCATCACGAGCGATCCCGGGTTCGTTGATCCCGTCGGCGAAGACGGCGTTTCCGGAACAGCTGATGACAACCTGAGACTCGGCGCGGGCTCACCAGGTATTGATGCAGGGAACAACAACGCCGTACCGGCCGACCTGTTCGACCTTGATGGTGATGGTGACACCGCCGAAGCACTCTCGACTGATCTTGATGGTGGTTTCCGAATCGTCGACAACCCCACGATCGTCGACACGGGCGTCGGAGAGGGCGCATTGGTTGATCTTGGTGCCTATGAACTCGGCGCTGATTGCAATCAGAACGGGGTTCCCGACGACGTTGATATTCAGAACGGCACCTCGGTTGATGCCGATGGCGACGGCGTTCCGGATGATTGCGGCGCCTGGACCGATGAATGCCCCGAAAACAGCAATTGGAGCTGTTTTGATAACTGGGACCTTCCCGGCGATGTCTTTCCGAACAACACCGACGAAGACTCCTATCAGGTTGTGATTGGCGAAGGAGCCGTCGTGAACCTTGATGTTGATGTCGTGATTGACTCGCTGATATTCAACGGTGAATTGTTGACGATCACCGATCCGAACCGATTGCTGCAAGTGGTTGCCGAAGGTGGAATCATCAACACCGGTACCATTCAACAAGACAATGATGCTTCGATCCAAGTCTGTTGTGGTGGCTTCTTGAACGACGGCGTACTTCTGTTGGGCGGTGACGGCGAAACGGAAACACCGGCGTTGATGGTGGGCGGCGATGCCGGATTCACAAACAACGGTGTTCTGGAAGCAGTCGAGAATTCCAGGATCATCATGGAAGGGGGTCCCTTCAAAAGTACGGGCACGCTTACGCTTAATGACGCTATCCTTGACGTTGTGTCATCTGAAGGGCTGGTCACGAACGGTCCTATCTGGGTCCAGGAATCGAATGTTGTCCAATTGCCGGTCAGCGAACTGAAAATCGGCACCAGCGGAATCTACAACAAGGAGCCGGGTGTCGAGGACCCGACGGACGCATCGTTGTCGACCGACACCGTGCTGATCACAAACGTCGATACGGAAGGCTTCTGCCCGCCGTTCTGCGGCCAGCCGACCATGGCGCTGACGGACTCCATGTCCGTTTCAACGGTCGGCGATTTCGTGCTCGATGGTTCCGGGTCATCCGGGAATGGTGTGAGCCAACTCGGGATCGCACCGCCGCCGAAATTCGTGGCAGACGGTACGTCGGTCGTGCAGATTGGTGGCGATCTCCTTCTGATCGGCGAAACCGAAGTTGATCTGGAAAACGCGGCATCCGCATTCGGGGAGAACTCGATCGGCGTTGAACTGCTCGGTAGCCTGATCAATCAGAGCGTTTCACCGCAGCTCTTCAGTTGGACCGCACCATTGCTCATGGGACCGGGCGGTCTGCAGACGTTTGAAGTGGCCGGCGTGGATTTCGGTCCGACCGAAGATGGCTTTGTTCATCCCGACCAGCATTCCAATTTCTCGATGGCTACCGTTGAGGTTGCCCAGAACGCGAACGTGACCTTCAGGAATGTCTTTGCGAATCAGGTTGGTGACGGCCCGCTGGACGAAGTGTTGTATGTTCAGACGTTGAAATTCAATCAAGGTTCAACCATCACCATCGATGCCTGCAAGATCATCTACATGACGCTCATTGACGAGGGGGCGACGATCAACCTCATCAACGGTGCTGAACTCGTTGCGATTGCCGTCGTGCCGACACCGGTTCTGGCCGAGACGGAGATTGACTTGAACGGGGCGTCGGTTGCCTGCGGCGTGGATGACGATTGCCCGAATGAGTCCGTCTGCCGCTCCGGATTCTGCTATGTCCCGCGCCAGCGCTTTCTTTCCATCAGGTCGAACCCTGAGAATGCAGGTCGTCAGACGGCCCGCCGTATTTCACTTGTGGAAGACGGCGTGTTGACGCCCCTGGGCTGGGTTGGCGAACCAGAGCTCCGTTCGCTCGTCGGTCCCGGCGCTTCGGTGCTGCTGTTAGCCCGACTGCAGGCCGATCCATTCTACATCGACTGGAGTGCGCTGACGATGGATACGGTCAACGTAGGGGACTGTGAAATCTCTCCCGGGCGCGAGTATGTCATCGAGTCGATCACGCTCGGTCTTGATGAACAGGATCAAGGAAGTTACGCCACGGGCCCCACGCTACCAACGGCCGTCTTCGGTGATTGCTGTGGTTCCGGCCGACTCTCGTCACCACCTGACGGTATGGCCAACTTCATTGATATTCAGGCAGCGGTAAACGGCTTCCAGCGTCTGCAGGGGGCTCCGCTTACGTGGCTTGATATTCTGTCGTATGAAGCACCGGATCCCTCGGTTGTGAATTATGCTGATATTCAGCAGTATGTATTGGCGTTTAAGAATGGACAGTATGGTGGTCCGACGCCCGCAGCTTGTCAGGAATGAGCATGTGACGAAAACCGTTGCGGGTTACAGCCAGGCAACGTGAAAGTGCGCTTCATTTGTTGCGATTACGTAAGAGCCCGCGGCAGTCTTTGCTTGCGGGCTTTGTTCTTTTGTGCATCAAACACTGCCGCCACTCTCTTCGCGTCTTACGTTTGCACGAACATTGCTTTGCGTGATGCCAGTCTCCGACCTGCAGTCACATGCAGCCCCGCCACATAAGTGCAATCTACTCTGCCAAATCATCTTATGGCAGCAAATGACACGCAATCGGGGGTATGAGCTGGTGCGTCATGGCGTGAAAGCAATCAAGACACTTCTGCCTATTTCATCTCCTTAACGTTCGCGCACTTTAACTCGCCGTTTTCAATTCTGGGGCAATCAGCATCTTCATGATTCCCCGATGT
>JBMYUM010000236.1:0-6699 GCA_049605375.1 Phycisphaerae bacterium
GGGCTGCTGCAACAGATCAACGAGCGGGTGCACGCACTGCAGGAGCGCTTCGACCACTGCTACGATCAGTTGATGCGCGACCTGGCCGACCACAACATCTTCGTCGTCGACGAGACCCAGCTCAAGTGCCTGTGCGCCGGTGAAGACACGTCCGCCGGCCAATTCATCGATCGGCTTTGCCAGCTTTTCTCCTCGCGCTTCAACGACATGGCCTTTGAAGACGTCGTACACGGTTTCCATGTAGTGGCGCATTTTGGCGCGTTCTTCATCGGAGAACATGTGTGAGCCGCTGAAAATACCTGACATGGCACCGCGCTTATTGGCGTGCCAGTTGATGCCCAACTTGTCCCACATTCCGGTGGTCACCAGCTTTCCAGCGAGGACACCGATCGACGACGTGATGGTGTGGTTGTCGGCGAAAATACGTTCGGATGCACAGGTCACGTAGTAACCACCGCTACCGGCGACGTTACCCATCGATACGACCAGCGGCTTCTTCATGGCGACACGGCGACTTGCTTCCAGGATGATTTCCGACGCCAGCGCCGAGCCACCCGGCGAGTCGATGCGCATCACGACAGCTTTCACCGAATCATCTTCTGCTGCGGCATCAAGTGCCTTGCGAATGGTCGTCGAGTACGCACCCGAACTGCTTCCAAACGGTGATACCTCTGCCGAACCTGTCTGAATCATGCCTTCGACATAAACGATCGCGACGGATGGGTCGGTATAGACTTTGGGGGTGGGATCAAACATCTCCATGAACATTTCCCAGGCAGCGAACATGTTCTGGGGAAGGTCTTCCGCGTTCTCACCACCGTAGTCAAAGATGATCCGCACGTCGTGTCCGTACCGATCACGAAGGTCTTCAGCAAATTCGTGCTTGTGCTGGACGGCATCGACCAGCTTGGCTGCCTTGGCCTCTTCTGCGGAATAGGGACCAGCGTCGACCAGCTTGCGCACCAGCCCCGGATCCATGCCACGACCTTCGGCAATGAGGTTGATCATGGAATCGTAAATGCTGTCGAGAAGCCAATTGGTCATCTCCTTGGACTGCTTGGACGGTTCGGTGCGCGTAATGGCTTCCGCACCGGTCTTGAAGTCACCGCACTGTTCGAAGTCCGGGACAACACCGAGCTTGTCGAGCCCGCCGCGGATGTAGGGCGTCTCGCCGTACATTCCGGTCAGCCAGAGGTCGCCCGTGGGTACGATACTGATGTGGCTCGCACAGCTTGCCAGCGCGTAGGACGCGGTCATCATGGTTTCAGCGTTGATGTAGACTTCTTTGTCAACGGCAGCAAACTTGGAGATGGCCTTGTGTACCTCTTCGATCTGGGCAAGCCCGATTCCGGCGCCGTCGAGATCGAGGATCATGGCCACGACCGCATCATCGTCGCGAGCGTCATTGATGCGACGGATAAGGTCTTTCAGGGACATCGGGGTCGTGTTGGAAAACAATGGCGGGACATCCATCGGTGTTTCGGTGAGCATCCCCTGCCAATGCACATGCGCGATTTTCTTCGGTTGCGCTTTCTTTTCGCCGCCGCCTGTCAGATCGCTCAATTTAAATTGAGCCATCGCCGCGGGCTGGGCCGTCCCCAACACCAGGGCTGCAACGAAAGCACTACATAGGACTCTTTTCATCTTGATGTACCTCCACCAAACGCAGAACTGAATTGACTCGTCTATGGACAGCCTACCACCTGATTTTCGGCGAGGGAAAGCCATCCGTCGCGTGCGCAACAAGTTGTTACACCGGCCCACACATATCCCGGCTGAAATTTACCGAATCATGCCGAGAGGGCTGAGATGTCGGCTTCTGCACGACGTACCTGACGGAACTGGACAATCCAAAGCAGGATGACCGCGACCACCAGGTTCAAAATGCCAAGCCACTGAAGAAGCCGCTCCGGGGAGCGAAAGTCTGCACCACCCGCCCGCAGGAACATCAGACCGTTGGCCAGAAGAAGCAGTGACATGACGGCAATCAACGCACCGCCCCGACGTCGAAGCGACAGCCACCAGAAAACCGCGACAAGAATAAGTTCGCGTTCGAGTGGAAAGACCGCCACCCCGAATGCCAAGGCCTGCGGCATCTGCACGAGACCCGAAAGATTGACAGAAACGCCCTTCTTCCCGCCCTCGATGGCTTTCTGTTTGCCGGGCCCCATCGTATCGCCGTGTTCGGTTGTCACCCATACGTGCGAAAAGTCCGTGACCAGTCGAGCGTCGTAACCAAAGTTCCGTAAAACGGACGCGGCTACGACCGCACGCCCGTCGCAGTCTTCCCGTCCCATGGCCATGACTTCCTCGACGGTCGGCATATAATCCGCTGTTCCCCAGGTGTTCCAATCCCAATCATACGGAACGACCTCGTAGACTTTCCGTTCCACCGTCTTCAGGATCTTTTCATGGTCATTTGACAGGGCTTGGATCTCGGGCTGAAGCGACTCGATCAGTGGCTGAATCGAAGCTGATTCGGCATCGACCAGCGCATTGGGGTCCTGCCAGTGCTCGATGTTCTTGATCAGAATCTGCGGATACGGAAATGTGACGAGCGTCACGGCAAGCAGTGCAACAAGCACCTTCAGCGGGAGACGCACGTACCAGCGCAGGCTGTCAAGGAATAAGAAGTACCTCATGTGTTGCATCTCCGGCAGGTCTTCCCCGCCGTCCTCTCAGACATTCTCTGCAAACCGACATCTATCGGCATCGGTGAATTCGCCGGTCCGAGCCAAATATTCCGTCGGCGATCCACCCTTAGCGACAGTTTTACCTTTATCTCCGTTGCCGGCGACAGACAAGTTATCGGCGATGTTGGGGGCAAGTGTCCCGCCCATCGGAAAATGTCGCATTGCCATGCTGTATTGATGGCGGTAGATCTCCTGTTGTTGGGAGAACGCTTCAGACGCTACGATGGGCATCATGATGTGCCCACGGCAGGAACGACCGATGAATGAGTACCAATCGTAAGGCCATGACGCAGATACAAGATCAAACACGGGTCATTCTCTCGGTTCCGGTCACCAGTGCTACCGTCATGCAGCAGGCCTGCGAATTTGCCATCAGCCAGAATCTTGCATTCATCGAGCTCAGGCTCGATGCGCTGACCGGCGACCATGCCTTCGTTCCATCGTTGATGGCTTCTTTTCCAGATCTGAAGTTCCTGCTGACCTGCCGCACGCGAGCGGAGGGCGGGCAATCGAATGCAGACTTTGCCACGCGATTCCAATTGTTGCAGGAGGCGCGAGGCGAATCGCATGCCATGGTCGACATCGAATGGCGCGATATGGAGGACGCCTCGCAACGCCAGATCGTATTGAATACATTTCAGGCCGGCGATCTGGTCCTTTCTCATCATATTCTGGACGATTCCGGCAGCAGAGATGAGCGCGCGTCCCGGATTCATTCACTGATACACGACATGCGACGGCAGGTTCCGAACGCCATTCCGAAAGTGGCGTATGCCACTTCGACCGTTGATGCCACTTGGACGGCACTTGATGTCATGAAGCAGCATGAGCCGGGCACGACCGTGATCGCCATGGGAAGCACGGGGACATGGACGCGCGTACTCGGCGCGAAGTTCATGGCATTTGGCAGTTACGGCCCCGAGACCCTCCAGCGATCAACCGCGCCGGGACAGATTTCGGCCTGTGATCTCGACCGAACGTATGGACTATCCTCCATCGGACCCGCGACACGTGTTTATGGTGTTGTGGGCCAGCCGGTTGGACACTCACTCAGCCCCCTGCTTCACAATTTCTGGTTTGCAGCAGCCGGCATCGACGCGGTCTACGTACCGATCGAAGTCGGTCACGAAGCCGGCACGTTGTTTCAATTCCTGGATGAGTGTGAAAGTCGACCGTGGCTCCACCTTTGTGGTCTGAGTGTCACGATCCCTCATAAACGGGACGCGCTAGCATGGGCTGGTGACGGAGCTGATCGTCATGCCGTTTCGATTGGCGCTGCCAACACGCTCGTCATCGGCGACGGCCGACGCTACGCGACCAACACTGACTGCTACGCATCCGTCGACGCCATCTGCATGGCGCTGTCTTGTGACAAGACGGATCTCGCCGGTTGCAGCGTTGACGTGCTGGGCTATGGGGGCGCGGCGCGTGGGCTGTGCACGGGCTTGCGCGACATCGGATGCAAGATTCGGCTGTACGGTCGCGACCGATCCCGGTCAGTCGAATTGGCAACGCTGTTGAATCAGGATGGCCAGTTCGTCGAGGTTCGATCCTGGTCACAACGTCATCAGCGTGACGGCCGAATTGTCGTGAACACCACGCCCGTCGGCATGTGGCCTGCTGTCGATGAGTCTCCTTTGGAGCCGGACGGCGTGGATGGTGCGGAGCTCGTGTTTGACATGATCTATCGCCCCTTCGAAACCAAGCTCTTGCGTGCTGTCCGGGAGACTGGCATCAAGACGACAAACGGATTGGACATGTTCCTGCTGCAGGCGGCGGCCCAGTTCGTCCTGTGGACCGGCGTCGAACCCGACTTGGATTCGGGTCGTAAAGAACTCATGCGGGTGCTCACCGAAGACGAATTGTCGGAGAATGGCTGAATGGGTGCGGACATGAATTCTCCTCAATCCGGTGGGCAGCCAAATCCACCCGAGCGCATCGCACTCATCGGCATGCGTGGATCTGGAAAGAGCAGCGTAGGCCAAGCGCTGGCGTCGCACTATTCCAGCACGTGCGTTGATCTTGACGAGCGCATCACGGCTGAGGCCGGATGCAGCATTGCCGACATTTTCTCGCGGGAAGGCGAATCCGGATTCCGCGAACGTGAATCGGCGCTACTGATTGCGATGCTTGGTGAGCCAGTCGTTCTTCCCCCCACGGTTTGTTCACTGGGTGGGGGTGTCATTCTCCGGGACGACAATCGACGACGGTTGCGCGATCGTTCGATCGTGGTCTGGCTTGATGCGTCGGTACCAACGTTGTGGCAACGCATTCAATCTGATCCAGCCAGCGGTGCGAATCGCCCGGCACTGACCGGTCTTGAAGGCGAGGAGGAATTGTCAGCCGTACTGGCAGCGCGAGAGCCACTCTATCTGGCATCGTGCCATATACGCGTCACAACAGACGGTTGCTCGGTTGAGAGCGTTGCGGCGTTGATCGCTGAGCGCATACGCAGCGCAGACGGCATGTCCTCTTAGGCGAAGGCGTCACGTGATCTCTTCACGACCATGATGCGTGGTTTGCGGCTAGGATGGGGACTGATCAGGGTTGTTGATACCTGTCTGTTCACAGATCGCGCCGATCATCTCAGGCAAGCGTGCGTAGACGTATCTTTCAACTCGCACGACGCTGGTGTTTTCCCCATCTCGTATATGGATATCGTAGTCATCTCCGTGCGGTCCCTTTTTGATGTCTTCTATGTTGTTGAACGGGATGACAGGCCGTCCTGCAAGCTGCAAGCCGTTTGGGGATACTGATCCGCGCGTCGTGGCAACACGAATGAGCTTCACGAGAAGATACAAGGCCACCAGCGACAACCCTGCGCCGAGCGCTTTCTGCGTCATGATGTCGACGGGCGAGTGCTCCGGTCCTTCGACCCAGGAGGCGGTCTTCACAGCGGACGCACTCAGATTCACTTCAACATAGCCGCCTTCGCCGAAGTAAATGCGTTGGTTACTCTTCTCCGTGAAGTCTTTTCCGAGCCGCGCTTCAACATCTGCCAGCGGCATACCTTCGCTGATGTTTTGTGCAGCAGCACGATTAACACCCGTTGACGCGGACGGAAGAGGGTCAGGTACTTCGGAACCGAGCACACGTTCGAAGACGGTTCGCACGTTGTTCTGCGGGTACCCGATGAAACCGTCATAGAAGAAATACCCTGCGAAACCTGCTGCAAGAGCGAAGATTGCCAAAGATCGGGCAATTCGTTCATTGGATGTGCCGGATTGAATGTTCATTTGATTTTCTTGGATCGCCATGCCATGCATGACGTGGTTGATACTGTTTTGACGAATCGATGATTCGTACGCTTTGCGGTTGACGACCGAGTCGACACAACCCCATCATGAACATCGTGATTTCACAGCTTGCTTGTTTAGCAACGCGTTCGATGCAAACAGGGATGCACCAAATATTGGACCTTCCGACGGGCTCTGTGTTCTTCTGCACTCTATCGTTGCTCGGTTGAAACGACCGCGTGGCTATGAATTTCATCACGCGGTCGTCGACGGTTTGCATCAATAAATATCGTTGCAATCAACTTTGATCGTTGAAATTCAAGAATCAATCGACGATACTTTTGTAAGGGAGTATAGCACTTTCCATGGATGGAGCGAGGAGGAAGATATGATTGATCGTCTTGGTGCTGTCTGTGACGATTTCTGCGTGAATGCGCGGCTATTTCTCAAGATGGATCTCGGCCTTCAACGTGAAACCGTCCTTCATTTCTTTGATCGAATTCGCAAGACTTATCCCTCGATGTGCAAATTCCGACGCCGTGACGAACGTTGTCTGGTTCTGGAGGAAGAGCCGAACGAAGACGGAATGCGCCGTTGGGTTCGCCTTGATGGTGACAGTCTTCGTTTTGGTGTCTTTTCACCCTCAAGTCTGGATGAAGTGCATTCGTTCACCCAACTGATCTTGACGCACGCACCGTACTTTCTGACGTTCAGCGATATAGACTTCGAACATCTTGAGCTGACGTATGGTTTTGACCTCGAGTACCGCG
>JBMYUM010000237.1:0-6673 GCA_049605375.1 Phycisphaerae bacterium
GTTGAGCTGGACAAATTGGCCGGTGATCCGGTCGATGTCATTGTCAATGACCGGCTCGTTGCGCGGGGTGAAGTGCTCGTCTTGAATGACAGTTTCTGTGTTCGAATCAGTGAAGTCCTATCTAACGATCCGCATCGAATCACCCACTAAAGGCAAGGATGCCCTGTGTTACGAGTGATGCCATATTTCATGCGGTTTCCACGGCGATTGAATTGGTGTAACCACGCGCGCTATGTCGCCCTGTTCTCTTGCCTTGCGGTTCCATGCTCGATCGTGCACGCCGGTGCGGATTCCAACGGTGTTGTGACAGAGCATGATGCACGTCGTGATGCTCGAGCAGGTGCGATGCGGCCGCAGACTGTTCAACAACACGGTCATGACGCATCTCGCGATGCGACCGAGGTTCATTCACCAAGTGAATCGATTCAACCCGAATCTGCGCATGCGAGTCATGAAGGCGATACTCCTGGGCAGTTGCATCGACCGGCTGCGGATCAAGCGGTTGAAGATTTGGCTATGGAAGACTTGGTTGGTCAAAGTCAAGTGGCTGAAGAGCAGCGTTCTGATGCCGACTCTTCGATGCCGGCGGCCGGTCGTGGGTCATCACGCTACGCGATCGTTGCCCGTAATCCGCAGCGAAATCAGTCTCAATCGGGGAATGGCGCGAGCTCCATGACGATGGAATGGGGGTCGGCAATCGGTGCTCTCGCACTGGTGCTTGGGCTCATCTTTCTTTGCTATTGGTTGGTACGGCGTTTTGTGCCCGGAGGTGTGGCGCAAGAGCAGGCCGGCATGAAGGTCATTGCCCGCGCTGCCGTTTCACCGAAACAGAGTCTGGCACTCGTGCGGCTGGGGCAGCGGCTCGTCATGGTTGGCGTCTCGCCAGACTCGATGACGGCATTGGCCGAAATCACGGATCCGGATGAAGTCAGTGCGATCGCCTTAGGATTGCAAGGTCCGGCAGATGCGCGAGCTGCGGATGTACGAACGGGGGGGTTCCGCGGGCTGCTTAAGACGGCATCAGACTCCTATGATCATGCCGCGCAAGCAGATCATGCCACGGATGAGAATCGGCATGAATCGTCCCCGGGACATTCTCGAACAGAAAAGAAAATTGACTCGATGCGGGCACTCCATGGAGGGAAGCGCACCGCATCTGAGCATAAAGCCGACGCTGAGAACATTCGGGAGAAATCCGAGTCACATCAGGGTTTGGCTCAGTTGTTGCATCGCCTTCGGGCCATGCAAAACGAATAACCACTGAATTCTTCAGACTGATTTGTATGCCACGGGTTGTCTGCCATGGGGCGTACGTCAGGCTGTTGATGGGTGGAGTCGAACGGCGCGAGGGAGATGCGCATGTTCCTGTTGCATGGATGCACGACATCTACAGTCTATCGCTGCGTATTTGTCGTAGTGTGTATGGCCGCATGCACGTTACCGATCCGTACCGCCCATGCGCAAGTCAATTCGGTTCTGGATGCGGGTAGCGGTGCGACCAGCAGCGCAACAGACGATCCCACTTTCTCATCATCCAACAATGAGTTTCGACTGCCAGATTTGTCCCGCCTGCTACCTCCGGCTGAAGAACCCGAGAAGGTAGGTTCCAGTCTTCAGATTCTTGTTCTGCTGACGGTTCTCACGTTGGTTCCGTCAATTCTGGCCATGATGACGGCGTTTCCGCGCGTTGTGGTCGTGCTTGCGCTGCTTCGGCAGGCCGTGGGGACACCGCAACTTCCACCGAGCCCGGTCTTGATGGGACTTTCCCTCTTTATCACGATGCTCGTCATGTCACCCACGTGGCACAAAATTCAGCGCGACGCGGTCACGCCTTACTTTGACAGCCGCATGGGGCAACGGGCGGCGATCGACATTACGTTGTCGCATCTCAAGGACTTCATGTATCAGCAGATTGAACAAGCTGATAACCACGAGGACATTTACATGTTCCTCGAGTACTCGGAGAAACGCGTCATTCCACCAGAGGAGGTGGTGACGATGGAAGAGGTGCCCATGACGGTCATGGTGCCCGCTTTCATGCTGAGCGAGCTGAAGACGGCTTTCATCATGGGGTTTCGGGTCTACTTGCCGTTCCTCGTGATTGATATGGTCATCGCAACGATCCTGCTATCCATGGGTATGATGATGCTTCCGCCAGTCCTGATCTCATTGCCCTTCAAAATACTTCTCTTCGTGTTGGCTGATGGTTGGCATCTGGTTGTTCGAACCCTTTTGTACAGCTTCGTTACGTGATCGGAACGCAAGAGGAATTGTCGCATGACACTTGAACAAGCCCTCGAATTGGGGCGAACAGCATTCTGGATGGCGCTTCTGACTTCGGCCCCCATCCTCATCATTGGATTGTTGGTCGGGCTTGGAATCTCGCTGTTCCAGGCCGTGACGCAGCTTCAGGAACAGACTTTGACGTTTGTTCCCAAGATTGCAGCCATGGTTGTTGCCGCCACCTTCTTCGTCCCGTGGATTGCGAACCGGATGATTGCCTTCACGGCCGATATGCTCGGAACGCTTCCGTGGTGAAGAGAATATGGCTCGGAGCTGATTAGATGTCCCTTGCACCGATCGAAATCCTCTTCTCTCTGCCGCACTTTGCCCTTGTGCTGCTGCGCATGGGGGGGCTGATGTTGACAGCGCCACTGCTGGCGAGCGGTGCTATTCCAGTCCGTATTCGTGTTGGTTTCACGGTGGCGCTTTCGCTCATGATGTTGCCACTGGTCGGTCCATTCATGCCCCGTGAACTCTCCTTGCCGATGTTGGTCGGTGCCGGTGTATCAGAAATGTTGATCGGCGCGACAATTGGTATGTCATTGACGTTAATTCTCATGAGTGCTGATTTGGCGGGGAGCCTGGTTGGGCAGCAGGGGGGGCTTGCCCTCGGTGCGATATTTGACCCTATGTTGAATCGCAATACGACGGTAACCGGGCAGCTCTATACCGTTGTCTTTACATTCATCTATCTTTCGATCGGTGGTCACCGTGCCACCTTGGCGGCACTTCTCGATACCTATCAAGCGGTACCGCCGTTGACCTATTCGTACAACGATTCCACCCTGTTTCTTTTGGTCGATATGCTCACCGCGGCGTTCGTTCTTGCGATTCGTGTGTCGGGCCCTGTGCTGATTGCGTTGTTTCTTGTTGGTACGGCGATGGGGTTTCTCTCACGGACCATGCCACAGTTCAACGTACTTTCCGTCGGTTTCACGATTCGTGCCATGTTGGCAATTGGCACAGCGGGCATAGCGCTGACGGCTTGTGGTGAAATACTGTCAGAGGCGATTTGGCGTGCCGTTGTTATGACGCGGTTGGGGTTTGGCCTGCAGCCATGAATGAAGAGTTGGTCGTGATCGGATAGCGAGATCGTATGCCTGCCAGTTTTGATGAAAGAACCGAACCGGCTACGCCACGGCGTCGCATGGAGGCACGCAAGCAGGGGCAGGTTGCGCGCAGCCAGGATATCACGGCGGCCGTGCTTCTTCTTGCCGGCTTTCTGTCGCTTATGGTCTTCGGTCCTTCTCTATGGACGAGCATGCTTAAGATGCTCCGAGGTTTGCTGGGAACGGAAGGGGTCGGATCGCTTGACGAACTGTATCCGCTCGCTGCAGCGTCGTTCGCCGATGTCCTGCTCAAGCTCGCTCCGATCCTGATCCTGATGTTCATCTCGTTGGTGGTTGCACTCTTTGCGCAGATCGGATGGCTGTTCTCCCTGGAGCCGTTGGTGCCGAGTCTCAACAAGCTCAATCCGATCAGCGGCTTCAAGCGACTCTTCGGACTGCAGGCGGTCATGTCGAGCCTGATCAACTTCGCAAAGCTGCTGTTCGTGGGGACGGTCGCTTACGTGACACTGTCGGGCAGTGCCGCCGCCATCCTCTTTTCGTCGGCCTTCGATTACCAGGAAATGCTGCTGCTGGGGTCTGAACTGCTTTTCACCCTGGCCCTACGGCTGGCAGCCGCGATGATCCTCCTGGCTCTCCTGGATTATGCGTGGCAGCGCTACAAGCATGAGCGTGATCTGCGGATGACCAAAGAGGAAGTCAAAGATGAAATGCGGAGCATGGAAGGTGATCCGCAAGTGAAGCGTCGCAGGCGACAGGTGCAGCTGCAACTCGCCATGCAAAGACTCCAGAAAGATGTTCCCACGGCGGATGTCGTGATTACCAACCCGACACACGTCGCGGTAGCTATCGGGTATGACGCCGATTCAATGCCGGCACCCAAGGTCATTGCCAAGGGCGGTGACGAAATGGCGATGCGCATCCGTCAGATCGCGGCAGCCGCCGGTGTGCCGATTGTCGAGCGACGGGCATTGGCACGCGGGCTGTTTGAAGCTGTAGACGTGGGGCATTATGTCCCGGAACGCTTCTATCGCGCCATCGCTGAAATTCTGGCCTACGTTTATGAGCTTACGGGAAGGAGGTCACCGGTGGGTGCCGCGTAGGCGCTGATCCGGAACGCTGATCGTTATGGGAAGATTTGACCTGGCATGGCTGAAGCAAGCAATCAAGAGCGGGAACATCGAAGGTACGGTGCTCCCGATCTTCGCGATATCGCTTGTGCTGGTCATCCTGATCCCCTTGCCGACAGCACTCATGGATCTCCTGCTGATGATGAACATCACCGTAGCCGGGATTGTCATGATGACGGTCATGTTCATTCCGCGGCCACTCGAGTTCTCGTCATTTCCTTCCTTGCTTCTTGGATTGACCCTGTTTCGGCTGGTGCTCAATACCGCGACGACCCGATTAATTTTGTCCAATGCAGAAGCAGGACTGGTCATCAAGACGTTCGGCCAGTTCGTGGCACAAGGATCGTTGGTGGTTGCCATCATCATCTTTGCCATCATCGTTGTCATTCAGTTCGTCGTTATCACGAAGGGTGCCACGCGTATTGCGGAAGTCGCCGCGAGATTTACGCTCGATGGTATGCCAGGAAAACAGATGGCGGTCGACGCTGACTTGAATGCAGGGACGATTTCCGAAGAAGAAGCGAAAAAGCGTCGATCTGACATTACGCGCGAAGCAGACTTCTATGGGGCCATGGATGGTGCGAGTAAGTTCGTTCGTGGTGACGCACTTGCCGGAATCGTGATCACGGTCATCAACATCTTTGGTGGCGTTTACGTGGGGATGGTTGAGAAGCAACTGGGGCTGGCCGAGACGTTGCGACGTTTCACCATTCTGACCATCGGCGATGGTCTCGTTTCACAGATCCCAGCATTCATCATTTCCGTAGCTGCCGCAATGATCGTGACACGGTCGGCGTCCAAAAAGAACCTGGGTGAAGAGCTCGTGGGCCAACTTACGTCGCAGCCCATTGCTCTGATACTGACCGCTGGTTTCCTGCTGACCCTTGGATTGACGCCGCTTCCCAAGACACCGCTGCTGCTGTTGGCGTCATCTTGTGCATCGACAGGGTACTTCCTGACCAAGAAGCGCACGGCCGTTGCAGAAAAGGCGGCTGCCGCCAAAGTGAAAGCCAAAGCGCCGGAGCCGATTGAGAAACACCTGTCGCCTGATCCTATGGAGTTGGAAGTCGGCTACGGCTTGATTCGACTTGTCGACCGAAAACAGGGAGGGGATCTCCTCGATCGAATCACCAACATGCGCAAGCAGATGGCGCAGGAGGTGGGCATCGTGGTCCCACCGATCCGTATCCGCGACGATGCGCAGCTTCAACCAAACGAATTCAGGTCGAAAATCAAGGGGTTGGAAATCGGTCGCGGTGAAGTGCTGCCCGGTCACCTACTTGCTATTGATAGTGGAACGGTGACTGAAAAGATGGCCGGCGTAGAGACCACCGAGCCGGCGTTTGGTCTGCCGGCAGTGTGGATCGATGAAGCTCATCGCCATACCGCGGAACATCGAAACTACACCGTCGTCGAGCCGTCGAGTGTGGTCAGTACTTATCTGACCGAGCTGATACGGCGTCATGCGGATGAGTTGTTGACAAGGCAGCAAGTCAACCGATTGATTGACCACTTGAAAGAAAAGTCGCCGAGACTTGTCGAAGAAGTTGTCGGAGAGATTCTCAAACCCTATGAGATCCAACGTGTCTTGCAGTCGCTCCTGCGCGAACGTGTTCCCATCAGAGACCTTGAGAGCATTCTCGAGACCATCGGTGATTGGGCGACAAGAACAAAGGACACGGAGATCCTCACAGAGTATGCACGGCATGCGTTGGCGAGAACGCTGTGTCATCAACATAAGGCGGATGATGGTCGAATTCACTGTGTCGCCCTTGATCCGTCGCTGGAAGATCTGATTCAGAAGGGTCTTCAGAAGACCGAACAGGGGACGATGCTGGGACTGCCGTCGCAGCTTCAGACCAGGATTGCGAACACGATCCAGTCGGAAGTCGAGTCGGCGACAACGGCGGCCGGTGGGCAGCCACCTATTGTCCTTTGTTCGCCGCAGATTCGATTGTGGATTCGACGTTTGATTGAGAGCCGCTTACCGGCCACGTCTGTTCTCTCCTACAGTGAAATATTGCGCGGATTCGAAGTCCAGTCACATGGAACGGTGGTGATTACGGATGAAAGTTAAGACCTTCAAAGCGGCAACCATGGCGGAAGCCCTGGCAAGCGTGAAGCGCGAGTTCGGCTCAGATGCGATCATTCTGACGACCCGGACCGTCGATCGCGGAAAGGTGCTGGGCATGG
>JBMYUM010000238.1:0-6646 GCA_049605375.1 Phycisphaerae bacterium
TGAAGGAATCAATGCTTCCATAATCGACGAATACCGGTTGCAGATAGTCGATGATGTTCGCGGCATCTGCGAGGAATCGGCCTTCGAAGCGTGGCTGGACCACGGAGACACCACGGAATACGTCTGGATGCTTAAGGCCTGTGTGGAGTGCGGCGATCGTGCCGTTTGACCAACCATGGATAAAAACGCGATCTTCAGAGATGGAGTATCCACCGCGCAGCCGCTTGACGACGGCCAGGATCTGTCGCTCGTCCTCGCGCAGTTTCTTGATCTCGCTCTCCGGGTTACCGGTATTGAATGAATGCGGGCTACGCAGTTTGGGGGCGGCGACGATAAATCCCTTTGCTTCGGCTCTGTTGGTCCAATAGTGAATATGGGATTTTGGCGAATCGGGGAACTCGCCATGGCAAAGTACGACCAAGGGCCAGTCCATGTCACGTTCGTAGTTGTCGGGTACGTAGAAGCTGTAGTTGCCCTCGCTGCTCCATTCCGCGCCTTGCTTGACGGGTTCCTGTATCGCCATGCCGATCATCTGGGCGCAGCCGTTGATTCCTATCAGAGCAAGCAGGCATAGGAGGACCAGATAGGGTTTGCCGGCGTGTTTTATGTTTCGATTGCGATGGATGTTCTTCTGCATGGCGTTCGTTCTTGCGGGTCGAATACCTTGTCGGCTTTTTTTGCCTGGAGCAGACTTCAGGAGCTGCTCCTTCTGTTGACTAAACGCGAAGTTCAAATCCGCATTGGGTAACGTGTTTCTCGAAGGCGTTGCGAAAGCCGTCCGTGTCTTCTTCTGCGAGCGTTCTCTCGCTATCTCCGGCGACGAGGCGGAAGGTCAGGCTTCGTTTGCCTTCTCCGATCGATTTTCCTTCATAGCTATCAACGAATCGGATGAGTTTCAGTAGCGGGTGTGTGAACTCGCGTAATGAAGAAGCGACGTCGGCGTAGGCTGCCTGTGCGGGAACGAGCAGGGAGAAGTCCATATCGACTTGCGGGAACGCCGGGATGCCTGCGAGGACTTCGGCTGACGTGCCGAGCGCTGTCAGTGCGTCGAGGCGAAGTTCGGCCCACGCGATAGCCCAGGCCGCCATGTGCTCGTCCATGCGTCGTCGAAGTGCCACATCAATGACGCTTAGTCGGCCGATCTCTGTGTCGCCAATCCAGAGCGATGCCGTCCGCTGCGGATGTTCCCAGGGGCAATTCGTGTCGGCCTGTGTGCGTTGATAGGCAATCGGCTTTGAGAATGACTGCCAGGCCCAGGATTCCAACGCGGCCTTGAGTTGCAGCACGAGGCTGTCTTCTACCTTCTTGCCTCGTGCAGCGCAGATGAGTCCGGTGTGATGGCATTCACTGTCATCTCTACCGGGGAATACACTGCCCATTTCGATGAGTGAGAATGCAGGGAAATTGAAGCGGTTCTTGGCTGTTGCTGCGAGCATGCCGGGGATCAGCGACTTGCGGAATTTGTCCAGGCCTTCGGCGGCCGGATTCCGTAACTCAATGCAGTCACCCCGATCGATTTCGAGTTGCTTCATCCAGGCAGCGTCATACCAAAGGTAGCCGAATATCTCATGAAAGCCTTCCGTGCCGGTGAAGTGCTGGAGGGTCTTCTTGGTCAGTCCGTGCAGCGGGTTTGCGTCGAAGCGGCGCATGGTCACGGTTGGCATCGATGGGGCGATGGCCTGGTAACCGATGAAACGTGCGAGCTCTTCGATGACGTCGGCCTCGATCGAGATGTCGTTGGTGGCGCGGTAGCTGGGCACGCCCACTTCCCAGGAACCGTTCTTCTCGGTGATATTGAAACCCAGTGGCTCAAGCAGGCCGGCTGCGTCTGCGTGGGTGATCGGTCGGCCGATGACGCGGGAGGTGCGATCGGGATCGACGTTGACACTGACTGCCGGGAGTGCGCCCGGGTAGGCGTCCGAAAGTTTGCTTTGCAGGCTGAGTGCCGGATAGATGTCGCGGGCCAGATAGACGAAGCGTTGAATCGCAAGAACCGTGTGCACGGGGTCCAGTGATTTCTCAAAACGGGCGCTGGCATCGGTTCTCAGGCCGAGGCGAGTCGCCGTGCGTCGAACGGTCGCGGGATCGAAGTTTGCCGATTCCAACAACAGGGTTTCGGTTGAATCAACAACTTCGGTTTCTTCACCACCCATGACACCGGCAAGCGCGACGGAATTCCCCTTGGTCAGGATCATTAAGTCGCGATCGATGAGTTTTCGATCCATGCCATCCAGCGTCTTGAACGTCTCATCGGCTTTTGCCCAATCGACTTCAATTTGTGACACCTTGGCGGCATCGAAGGCGTGCATGGGCTGGCCAAGATCAGCCATGATGTAGTTTGTCAGATCCACGAGTGCGCTGATTGGCCGCATGCCGGTTCGACCGAGTCGCAGCTGCATCCATAGAGGAGCCGGTTGCGTTGGTACGCCACCGAGCATCAGGCCGCTGTATCGACGGCACGCCGTACCATCGGCAATCGTGATGGGGATTTCCGGTAAGTTCGCTGGTTCCAATTCGCCTTGTGCAACGACTGGAAATTCCTTCAGTGGTTTTTTGAAGATGGCCGCGAATTCGCGTGCCATGCCGTAGTGTCCCCACAAGTCGGGGCGATGGGTCAGCGACTTGTTGTCGACTTCCACGATCCAGTCATTAAAGAGTGACTCCGGGATGGCATCGCCTGGCGAGAATTCGGCGCCAACGAAAACGGGTTCAAGTGCGGCCAGTTCGATGCCAAGGGCGTCTCCTGGGAGAACCATGCCCTGGCTGGGGCGATCGGCGACGGTTGATTCGTTGATCTCGCCAAGTGTTGCGACGGACGCGCCGGGTGGGGCGTAGATGACCTGTGCGTTCTCTGTGAGTGTTGTGGCGGCCGATACGGTATCGAGCTGGCGGTCACCGAGATCCACTTTTACTTCGTGGAGATGAGAGCCGGGGATCTTGGCCACAGACAGCACTTTAGCGACGACGAGCCCTTTGGCGGCGATGTCGATTTGCTCCACGCCTTCGACCTCGGCGGTGGTGACCGTCAGTTCTTCAGCGAGGGCACGCGGATCGACGTCGCTCGGCAAATCCACATAGTCACGTATCCAATCAAGTGAAATAAGCATGGGTCAGTCGCTTGTTCTTTTTCGTGTTCTTGCCGGGGCCGCCTGAACTCTTGCGGCTCATGGTCATTCGTTTCGTTCTTACTTTGTACCCGGGATGTCGGGTTACGATGCAACGCTGCGTTTGATTCGTTCGGTTATCAGGCGATCACCGGTCCGCCCAGGCGTTCTTCAGAGACCAGGGCCCTCAAGTCGCCGGCGTTCAGTACGCGAATGTCGCGAATGCCGTATTTCATCATGGCAAGTCGCGTGAGGCCGAGCCCGAAGGCGAACCCGTTGTACTTGCTGGTGTCGATACCACCGGCTTCAAGGACGTTGGGGTGCACCATGCCTGCAGGTAGAATTTCGATCCAGCCGGAGTTTTTGCAGGTGGGGCAGCCGCTTCCGCCACAAATCTGGCAGTTCATGTCAATCTCGATGCCAGGTTCCACGAAGGGGAAGAAGCCGGGTCGTACCCGAAGCGCGACTTCGCGTTGCATGACCTCTGCCAGAAGGGTCTTGGACATGGCGATGAGGTTGGGGATGGAGATATCCCGATCGATCATCAAGCCTTCGACCTGGTGGAACGTATTCTCATGAGAGGCGTCGATGGTCTCATAGCGGAAGCACCGGCCGGGTGCGATGACGCGCAGCGGTGCCCCGAATTTCTTCATGGCGCGGTGTTGAACGGGTGATGTATGCGTACGAAGCACCTTTCCGTTCTTCAGCCAGAATGTGTCTTGCATGTCGCGTGCGGGGTGCGATGCCGGAATGTTGAGCGCTTCGAAGTTGTGGTACTCGGATTCCATTTCCGGCCCCATCTCGACGGTGAAGCCCATGCGTTCGAAGATCGTTTCGATCTCCCATTGAACGGCTGTGACGGGATGGACACTTCCGAGCGTATCACGTCGACCGGGAAGGGTCGGGTCGTACGCGGATGCACCGGAAGCCGCCGCTGAGTCTGATGCCTGCTGGAGTTGCTGGATGCGCTCTTCGATTGTCGCCTGAATTCGGGTCTTGGCAGCGTTGACAGTCTTGCCGACCTGGCCGCGCTCCTCTGGTGGATATTCCTTGATGGCGCCGATGAGGGACCCGAGTGAGCCTTTCTTGCCGGTCACGGATGATTCCAGCCCGCGAGCGGTGTCGATCGAATTGATGTCGGCCAGTTTGGCGCTGACGTCGTTTTCGATGGCCTCAATCTGTTCGTTGAGTTTCTGAAGGTCCACGGTTCTTCATATCCTGTGTTGTTCGGCCGGTTCTCTTTGGCCCTTGCAATCGTCTGTTCTCGCCCATGTTTCGTTGGGCGCGTAGCTTAGACGGACCCCCATGGCGCTGCAAGTTTCCTGTGTTCTTGGTCGGGCTCTGCGGATTGTAAGGGGTAGGCGATGGCGAGGTCATGGTTCCGTAACATGGCAAGATTTGTCTTGAGGCTGCAATGCTTGATGGCGTAGTCTGCGGATGAGCGTGGATGCTGTGGAGTGAGTCTAGTCAGGGTTAACGAGAATTGGCGATGTTGCATCGGTCATGGTTGGGGATTGTGTTCGTGTTGGTTGCGAGGGATCTGTTCGTGCCGCCGCAGGCATGGGGTGAATCAGCGGTCGAGATCGGTGCGATCAAAGAGGATAAGTTCATATGGTTGTCGCTCTTGGGTCCTCTCGACAATTCCTCGGGGCGCTCAGTGGCCGGGGCAACGGATCTCATGCTTCACTCGACCTTTCCGGTTGGTAAAGCGGAGACGTTCGCCTGGATGCCTGATGGTGATCACGTTTTGCTGGCGCGGGACGGCGGACTTGATATGGTTGATCTTGATGGTCGCCTGGTCCGTCGCGTCTGCGCGGGTTGGGCGTGGACGAGGAGCCCGGACGTGTCCAAGGACGGATCATGGATTGTCTTTGTCGGTTATCGAAGAGGTGGGCGACCCAAGCTGTGGCGTGTCCAAGCGGATGGCTCCGGTTTGACGGAACTAGTTGGTGGTCACGAGCCGGCTATCGCGGCGGATGAGAAAGCTGTCTACTTTGAGCAGTACACGGATGGTCCCCGATTTTACAGATACGAGTTCGCTACGAAAAAAGTGAGTGAGTTCAAGCCGCATCCCAAGTTGGAGTTTCGCCCGGCTTATGATCTTGCGATCGAACATGATGGAAAGTGGATGGCGTTCACCTGTGATGAGATGTCGCTCTTTCAAGTGGAGACGGGCAAAATCTGGCCGCTGTCAGATGATCGATTCCATGACGATGATGTCGATTTTGCGTCACCGTCGGACTGGCTGATGTTTCGTAGGCGAACGCGAGATCCGGAACGCGGTCCACATGCCGAACGGATCGTGGTGATGGAGATGGGGCAATTGCGACGGTACGCTGCCGGTGAGCCAATTTGCATTAAGCGCATATCTCAGGGAGGACTGTCGTCGGCCTTGCCCAGGACGTATTTGTTCCCTGCTTGGACGATTCCCATGGATGGTTTGGAACAGGCGCGATTTCGACCGCTTACAAATTTGAAACGCCGGCCTGCAGGTTGAGTCAGCGGATGCTGTCGAAGGCGTTGTGGATGATCTCAACGGGGATGTCTTCGACGACGACAGGCTGACCGACGCCCGAGAGCAGCACGAATCGGGGTGTTCCCCCGGCGGCTTTCTTATCGAGTTTGACTGCTGCCGATACCGTGTCGAAATCGATGTCGCGGATCGCCTGCGGATTCTCAGCCAGCGCGGCGGCCTGCGAGAGATTGGTTGGAAGTCCCAGCCGTTCCATGAGCGGTTCTACTTCCATTCTCACTTCTTCGCTCAACAGTCCGGTGAGTTCGGAGATTTTCAGCGCGGCGAGAAGGCCGAGTGCGATGGCTTCTCCGTGGCGAAGCTGGTATTTGGCGGCGATTTCGATCCCGTGGCCCAGGGTGTGGCCGAAGTTGAGCATGATTCGGCTTCCGGCTGACTCCTTGGGATCATTTTCAATGAAGCCGGCTTTTGTTCTGAGGTTCTGTTGGATGAGGTCGGCGAGGACCCTGGGATCGCGTTTCCGAATGGCCTCGGCATGTGCGACGTGCCAATCGAGGAATTCGCTTGGGCGAATCAGTGCATGCTTGACGGATTCGGCAAGTGCGGCGTTGTAGTCGCGATCGGAGAGCGTGCTCAGGCATTCTGTGTCGCAGACGATCAGTTTGGGTTGATGGAAGGCGCCGACGAGGTTTTTGCCTTGTGGTCGATTGATGGCGGTTTTTCCGCCGAGGCAGGCGTCGACATCAGATTCGAGCGTCGTGGGGCAGATGACGAAATCGACGCCGCGCATCCAGGTGGCGGCGGCGAATCCGGCAAGATCGCTGACAACACCACCACCGAGTGCGATGACGGTTCCATTTCTATCTAGGCCGGCTGTTGCGAAAAAGTCATACAGTTTCCCCAGTTGTTCGAGTGATTTGCTTTGTTCGCCTGCTGGAATTTCGATGGTTGGTCGTTGGTGTGGTTCTTGAACGTGGGTGTCCTTGGTTGGGGTGTCCTTGGTTTGGGTGTCCTTGGTTTGGGTGTCCGTGGTTGGTTGGCCATTGATTTTGGAAAGGTGGAGGGGGCC
>JBMYUM010000239.1:0-3999 GCA_049605375.1 Phycisphaerae bacterium
TGTCGACAATCCCGTCTACAGGTTCCCGCAAGATTGGGGTACGCTGCATGTTCGTGGAGACGACATTGTCCCTGGATACCAGTATATGATTCAACCGGAAGTTCTTAACGTCGGGCTCGTTGCGCAGGCGGTGACGTTCACGACGTTCAACCATGGTGATGTCGATGACAACGGTGTGGCCAACTTCGCTGACATCCAATTTGTCGTGCAGGGTTTTCAGCAGACCTTTGATGGTCCACTTGGTGCCGTCGATCTGGCACCATGCCTGCCGAACGGCATCGTGAATTTCGAAGATATTCAACAGGCCGTGTTCGCGTTCCAGCAGCAGGGATACGACGTGATCTGTTCACTGCCGTGTTCGGACTAGTCAGCGAAAGAAGACGTAACTGACGGAAGCCATCTGGCTGAAGAATGACAAAGGGCTGTCCCGATCGATCCGGTCGAGACGGCCCTGTTTCATGTGCTGGGCTCTTTCTTGTATTTCACGCCTGTGCGGCCTCGACAAGAATGCCTTTACAGGCACAAGCGTCAGACACGCCGATCGATGGCGGACGGTATCGCCTCCCACCGGGAAAAAAACTCGAAAATTCCCATCGTTCGCGTAATACCTGAATATTAGAACCGAATTCTATTTCGTAAGGGTGCAGATTTGGAGACGGGGAGAACATCGCGGCCTAAGCAGGATCGGTCATTGCGAACCATGTCGCGGACGTTGGATGCCGTTGAGCAGTTGCTGCGGGTTCGGTCCTTCGAAGACATTTCAGTGACTGATATCGTGGAACGGGCGAGTTCCTCCGTCGGGTCGTTCTATGCGCACTTCGGTAACAAGGAAGGACTGTTACCGCACTTGTATGAGCGATACGATCGAAATGTCCATCGACGTGTTGAGCGTGCTTTGGCTAGCAGTGAATGGCAGGGCATGTCTCTTGAGGAGATGGCGACGTGGATGGTCAGCCAAGCGGTTCGCAGTTTTCGGCGACGCAGATGGCTGGTCCGCGCGATGGGGTGGTACGCTCGTAAGCATCCGGATGCCATTACGCCCGCGATGCAAGCCCGACGAGATGAACTGCATCGAGAGATCGCAAGTGCGTTTGCAGGCCATCATGACCGGATAGGCCGTGAGGATCCTGCACGGGCGGTGCAGTTGGCGATCTATTTTGTCAACGCGATCTGTCGCGACAAGATCCTATTTCCGGCGCCACATGCCCGGGGTACCAGGATTTCTGACGCGCAACTGATCGAAGAGCTGACCGTACTTTTTCTGTCCTATCTGGGTGTGGAACCTGAGTAGCATTTCCATTGAAAGTTGCGATGAGAGCTGGAAACTCACTCGCTGGAGAACAAATATGCGATTCCTGGAAGCCATAGGCATGAACGTTAAGGCAATGGCGTTGGTCGGACTGACGGGACTGATCTTGTTGTGTTGCGCTGTGCAGGCGGTCTCTACGCAAGCGGCTGAGATACCGGCAGAGATTGGCCGTCGTTACGAAGGTTGGTACCGTCAACCGAACGTGCCGGCCGACGTGCATGTGTTCTGGCAGGGTGGGGCGTTGCGGGCTGACTTACCAGGTAAGCCGACGATTCAGCTTATCCCTGTTGCTGAGCATTCGTTTTCACCTGACTTTTCCAATGAGATACAGATTGTTTTCGATGTCAAAGAAGGTCGGGCCACAGGATATACCTTCCGAAGTCCAGACAAGACAAGTCGTGCTGTTCGAGTAACGAAAGAGCGCAGGGCAGGGGACGTTCGCCTTGATCGACGAACGTTGCAACTCGCTGCCGGCGAAACCGTCGACGCCGAGTTTGGTCGATTTGTTGTACCTGAGAATCGTGAGAGTTCGTCCAGCCGCCTGCTTGAGTTGGCGTTTGTGCGATTGAAATCCAAGGCTGCTGCGCCAACCGCGCCCCTCATTTATCTGGCTGGTGGACCGGGGAATTCTTCGACGAAAATGGCGGATTCACCGGGCGGACTGGCACGATGGCGCCCGCTGTTGGCGATTGGTGACGTCGTCCTTTTTGATCAGCGGGGTACCGGCAATTCGGAACCCGGTATGTCATGGCGTTCAAATGACCCAATTCCGGATGGCGTATTTGTGACGGCTGATGCGGCGGTTGATCACGTGGTCAGTCTCGGACAGCAGGCTGCGAATCATCTTCGTGATAAGGGGATTGACTTTGACGGCTACACAACTCGTGAGAGTGCGGCAGACGTGCGTGACCTTGCGATCGCATTATCTGCAGACCGTGTCAGTCTCCTTGGTTTCAGCTACGGCACGCACTTGGCGCTGGCTACGATCAGATACTATCCGGAGATCCTTGAGAATGTGGTCGTGTGCGGTGTGGAGGGGCCGGACGATACCTACAAGTTGCCGTTGAACATGGATGTCCAGTTTCAGAAGCTTGCGAAACTGGTTGCCCGGGATGTTGAGATCAGCCGGCAGATACCGGATCTCAATGCTCTGTTGCTGCGTGTTTTCGACAAGCTGGAACGCAAACCGATGCTGGTTGAAGTCCGCGATCCCAGGACGAACGACCCGATCGAAGTTCCGGTCGGCAAGTTTGGGCTGCAGATGCTCATGCGGTTTGATATCGGAGATGCGACAGATTTGCCTGTGTTTCCACGACTGCTCCACACCATCGACAACGGCGATCCGAGTGTCCTGACCTGGTTTGTCCAGAAGCGAATCGGATTGTTGGCACGTGTTTCGGGCATGAGTTTCCTCGTCGATGCTGCATCAGGCGCGTCGCCGGGGCGAATGGCCACGATTCGTGAGCAAGCAAAAGCCAGCATCTTTGGCAATGTGATGAACTTTCCCTTCCTCTACGAACGCGTTACCGACGTCTGGCAGGCGAATATTCTCGATGAGGAGTTTCGCCAACCGGTGATTAGCGACGTGCGTACGCTTTTTCTATCCGGTACCCTCGATTGGAACACGCCGCCGTATCAAGCGGAGCAAGTCCGCTGGGGATTCTCGCGCAGCACGCATCTGATCGTGGAAAACGCGGGGCATGAGCAGGTCCTTCCACAGCCGGCCATCCAGGACGCGGTTGTTTCATTCTTACGGGGAAACGATGTGCACGATGTAAAGGTCGTGCTTCCGTCGCCAGTGTTTGTGCCCTTGGCAGGATTCAATGCGGATGCGCCGCATGCCTCGGTTGATCCGCGAGCAGAGTTTAATGCACTCGCGATCGGTCCTGGCGAGCACGCCGCCGCGGCGAGGCTTGGCGAAGAGATTGCGCGGGCCTATTGGAATTCGGCGTTTGAACTGAACGAATTTGCCTGGCAACTGGTGGCGGATGGGCGTTTCGGAAAGCGATTCTATGATCTGGCGTTGAAGATGTCGGTTCGATGCAATGAACTGACGGAGCGAAAGAACTGGATGTATGTCGACACGCTGGCGCATATTCAGTATGCCCGCGGTGATGTGGACAAGGCGATAGAACTGGGAACACTTGCCGTGAATCTGGCTGGGGATGATCCTCGTGCAGATGAAGTGCGCGAAGCATTGGCGCGGTTTGAGCGGCGAAAGTGAGTCGTTCGGTACGATACTGACTCTGTACGAATCACCCTGTTCGTGGGTGGCCACGACGTATTCTCGAGAATTGATATAGGGGTGTCATTTCAGCTAATAGCACGCGTCGGAATAGTAACAGGGAACCACGCACGCATGTCATGCTGCCGTCGTTCGATTCCCGTAAGAGCGTACCAGCGGATTAGTGGCCTATTTGCATCCTTCGCGTGGCCCGGAGAATTCCTGTAAGAGAATGCGATAGTCTCCCAAGTCGACATCGCAATCTTCATCAGCATCAAAAATGGAGATGCATCGACCATCGGAACAAGCAGTGTACGGTGGACATGGACTACCGCATGCACCGCAGTTGTTTGGATCGCTTTCGGAAGAAACGCATTCTGCTCCACAAGCGACTTGACCAGGGGGGCATGATATCTCGCATGAGCCTGAGACGCATTGGTATCCGGACGAACACGTTGACCCGCAC
>JBMYUM010000239.1:4009-6600 GCA_049605375.1 Phycisphaerae bacterium
CGTTATCGCAGAATGAAAGCGTGAGCGGGCAAACCAGTTCGCATTTCCCTCCCAGGCATGTTTCGCCCGGCAAACAGCTGTTGCCACACGCGCCGCAGTTCGATCGATCAGTATTCGTATTCGTACAGAATGCTTGAAAGACGATTGGCTGCAGGCAAACCGTGTCGCCTTCGAGGCAGACGACCTGGCATGATCCATTAATGCAGGTTTCACCGGGATCACAGAATTGGTAGCAGCCCCCACAATGGCTCTCATCGTTTTGAGTATTCACACAGAATTGGTCAAACGTGATGAGGTTCGTGCAGGTAGACAACCCTTCACCACAATTGGCGACGCATTGCCCGTCAACGCAGATGTCACCATCATCACAGCCTATTGCGCAGCCACCGCAGTTTTCGCGATCGTCGAGTAGATCCACGCATTCACCGCCGCAGTTTGCAAGACCTTCCGAACATGTGACTGCGCACAGTCCGAGCGAACAAACGCGTCCTGAGTCACAACGAAGGCCGCACCCGCCACAGTTAAAACGATCAGTCCGGGTGTTGACACACTCGCCGGCGCAATTCGACAGCTCTTTGGCACACGTGGTTGCACAAAGACCAAGTGAGCATACCTGGCCGCTGTCGCATCGATTCCCGCAATTCCCGCAGTTGAAGCGATCGCTCCGTACACTGGTGCAGACTCCGTTACAGACGTCTTCGCACTGCCCTGGACAACCGGCTTCCTGCGCAAGAGTGGGGCACGTTGTCGCGGCCAAAACCAGAACGACATATTGGAAGCAAGCAGATCGCATTGTTGACCCTCTCCACGAGTGTGATGGGGACGATAATCGTAGTGGGATAGAACGTCTTTGGCTTACCTTTCGCAGAGCTGTACGGCATCAGAAATCGACAGGGAACAACGGTGGCTGTCCAAGACCGATCAGTTGATGGCGCTTTTGCCCTCGCGCATATTGCAGTCTAGTCCGGATTTCTGCCTGAATCGCAGAGATTCGCAAATAACAAAGAAAATCGGACCTTCGTTGTCGCGTCTGAGCACGATACCGAGTGATGGCCCAAGAACCAGGAGATTTGCGGCCGTCCGAAGCTCATGCAGTCTCGAGGATCAAAACGCCAAAAGGGGCTCGATCGAGTTGTGGATTGTTGGTGCTGTTGCCAGAGTCCGTTCATGCCGAGATTCCGGGCGGCGTTTCCCTCTCTCTATCCTCAGCAATTGATCGCAGCAAGTGAGCCGGGGGATTCTCGTGATGTGTACACCGGTAACGGCGGGGGGGCGAGACGATCCATTCGTAGGCCTGATTTCATCAATGTGCAACCGCCACAAAAAAAATTCAATTCGTTGTCGATTTACGGATTCCGCCGACGTCGTCAGGATAGAGGCCGCCCGTGGGGCCGGCCAGAGAGCCAGAAACCTCGATTCAGGAGAGAGACCCATGCAGTACATGTTGCTGATCCACTCAGACGAAAGCGTTTATCCAAAGATGTCGGAAGAAGAGATGAATACGCTCATGGCCGGGTATGGAAAATTCACTGAGGAACTCCAGTCGGCCGGTGCCATGGTTGTGGCCCATCGCCTGCAACCAACGCATTCTGCCACGACCGTTCGGATTCGCGAAGGAGAAACGATGATCACCGATGGTCCGTTTGCTGAGACGAAGGAGCAGTTTGGCGGATATTACATCGTTGAAGCCGGCGACCTCGACGAGGCGATGGCGTGGGCCGCCAAGATCCCCACCGTGAAATACGGCAGTGTGGAAGTTCGTCCCATCTGGGCAATGGACGATTGAGAATCGGGCCAGCCCCGATCCTACCTATGACGAACGTGACCAGTCATGTGATAGAACGCGTGTTCCGGGAAGAGTCCGGGCGCATCTTTGCTGCACTCGTTCGGGTACTGGGCGACTTTGAATTGGCTGACGAGGCTATTCAAGAGGCGTTTACGTCCGCATTGGCACACTGGCCAGCCGTAGGTGTTCCCGACAACCCCGGTGCGTGGATCATGACGGCAGCGCGCCGCAAAGCCATCGACCAGATTCGACGGCAAAGACGGCAAAGTTCGGTCGACATGGACCTGCAGGATCAGCCGGGCAAAGGGGGAGACGAGATGGCCGCCATGGTGGATCGGCTCGACAGCAGCGTGGAAGATCATCGTCTGCGTCTGATCTTCACATGCTGCCATCCCGCTCTCAATCGAGATGCGCAGGTGGCGTTGACCCTTCGCACATTAGGAGGGTTGACGACGCCTGAGGTGGCTCGGGCATTTCTTGTGCCGACGGCTACGCTTGCACAACGCCTGGTCAGAGCGAAGCGCAAGATCAAGGATGCGAAGATTCCCTATGAAATTCCGCCCGATCACTTGCTGCCGGAGCGCGTGCCTTCCGTGTTGGCCGTTCTCTACCTTATCTTCAATGAGGGTTACTCGGCTACGGCCGGCGAGCTTGTTGTGCGGGGTGAACTCAGCGGCGAAGCCATTCGGCTCGGACGTATTCTCGTTTCGCTGATGCCGGATGAACCAGAGGCGCAAGGCCTCCTCGCCCTCATGCTTCTGCAGGATTCACGTCAAGGTGCCCGAATCTCGACGGAAGGGGAACT
>JBMYUM010000240.1:0-6549 GCA_049605375.1 Phycisphaerae bacterium
ATTCCCGGCAGACTTGGTTGAAAAGAATGGGCGGAACATGCGCTGCTGGTCTGATTTCGATATGCCGATGCCGGAATCGCGAACATCGATGTGTAACGCCTCTTGGTCGCCCTGCAGTTCCATTTCCAACGTACCGCCCTCTGGCATCGCTTGCTGGGCGTTGATCAAAAGGTTGAGCAGCGCCTGGCGGATCAATGCCGCGTCGATGCGGCACCCGTAATCCTCGGTGTGGGTTGTTAGTGTAACGGTGATGTTCTGCGATTCCGCCATGGGTCGAACAAACTCGATCAGGTTGCCGGCCAATTCATCGAGTTTTGTGTCCGCGCGGTGGAGCTTGAAGGGGCCGGTCAGACTCAAGAATTCGTCAAACAGAGATTGAAGACGCTTTGCCTCGCCAGTGAGTTGATCGACCTTGTTGCGAGCACGGCGTCGCATATCGCGCGGATTCGTCTCCTCGTCATCGAGATCTTCCGCCAGGAGTTTCAAGTTGATCATCATGGTGGAGAGCGGGTTGCGAAGCTCGTGGGCCAGGCCGCCGATCAACTCGGACATTTCTGCGACAAGTTTCTGAGGGTCGTGCTGTGTCATGGCGATGTCATGAATCGTGGGAGTTGAAAAGGAAAAACCGCCCCGGTCCTCATGGACGGGGGCGGTTTCATTGTTTGTGATCAGGTTGTCGGCATAAGCTTACGACGCGGCCGGTTCTTCTTCGGCTTCGACGGCCTTGCGCGAGAGCTTGATGCGTCCCTGGTCATCGATAGCGATGACCTTGACCCGTACTGTCTCGCCGACCTTAACAACCTCTTCGACATTCTTGACGTACTCGGAGTCGAGTTCGCTGATGTGGCAGAGTCCATCCTGGCCTGGAGCAACTTCGATGAACGCACCGAAGTCCTTGATGCTGCTGACCTTTCCGGTGTACGTCTTGCCGACTTTGACTTCAGCGGAAACGGCTTCGACCATTTCGAGGGCGCGTTCCGCGCCGGCATAGTCGAGGCAGGCGATGTTGATGGTGCCATCTTCATCGATTTCAAGCTTGGCGTCCGTTTCAGCTTCGATCTGCTTGATGTACTTTCCGCCTGGCCCAATCACGCGGCCGATCTTGTCGGGCGAGATCTTGGTGGTGAGTATGCGCGGTGCATTCGTGCTGATGTCTTTTCTCGGTGCCGGAAGTGCCTTGAGCATTTTCTTCAGGATCTGAAGACGTGCCTGACGTGCGATGTCGAAGGTCTCTTCGATCTGCTCCTGGGTGATGCCGCGAGCCTTCAGGTCCAACTGGATAGCGGTGATGCCGCGCTGCGTACCCGCGACCTTGAAGTCCATCATGCCGAAGTGGTCTTCTTCGCCGAGAATATCGACGACCATCTTGTAATCATTGTCGTGATCGAACAGGCCGATCGAAATTCCGGCGACCGGCTGGCGAATCGGTACGCCGGCGTCCATCAGTGCCAGGCAGCCGGCACAAACAGAAGCCATCGAGCTTGATCCGTTCGATTCCATGATCTCCGAAACAAGTCGTACGGTGTACGGGAACTTGTCTGGCGTCGGGAGGACGGACTCAAGTGCCTTCTCGGCGAGATTGCCGTGGCCGATTTCACGGCGGCTGGTGGCGCCGACGCGGCGGACCTCGCCGACACAAAGCGGCGGGAAGTTGTAGTGCAGCATGAACTTCTTGCTGTACTCGTCAATCAGGCCATCGATGATCTGCTCATCACGGGCCGTGCCGAGCGTGGTGACGCAAACGGACTGCGTTTCGCCGCGCTGGAACAGCGAGGAACCGTGAACGCGTGGAAGAATGTCGACTTCGCAATCAATGTCACGAAGGTCAAGGTGTGAACGACCATCGATGCGAACGCCTTCCTTGACGACCATCTCGGCAATAACTTCACCTTCAACTTTGTCGAGAAGGTCACGGATTACGGGCCAGCTGTATTCCGGCTCGCTGCCATCATCCGGCGTGTATTCGGCTTTTGCTTCTTCGTACACGGCCTTGACCTTTTCGCGGCGGTCGGCCTTGTTGTCCATCGTGTGACGTGCCGCAGAGAGTTTCGAGGCATACTTCTTGCGAAGCGACTCGATGACCGGTGCGGTATCGAAGTCAGGCGTCCATTCGGTTTCCTGGCCGCAGATTCCGACAAGCTCATCGATCGAACTGCAGATCTGCTGGATCGTCTCGAAGCCCATCGCGATGCCCTTGGCGACAACGTCTTCCGGAATTTCGAGGCCACCGACTTCGATCATGTTGACGGCATCTTTGTGGCCGGCCAACACCATCTCCATGGTGGACATTTCCATTTCGCCGTGAGTCGGATTCAGGACGAATTCATTGTCGACATAGCCGATGCGGCAGGCGCCGAGAGGGCCTTCGAACGGCAGGTTCGAAATGGCCAGTGCTGCCGATGCGCCGATCATGGCGAGAATGTCCGGATCGTTCTCCTGATCCGAAGACATCACCATGGCCTGGATCAGGACTTCGTCGCGGAAGAAATCCGGGAAGAGCGGACGGCATGGTCGGTCGATCATGCGCATCGTCAGGATTTCTTTCTGTGTCGGCCGTGCTTCGCGCTTAAAAAAACCGCCGGGAAATTTTCCGGCGGCGTATGTCTTTTCGCGATAGTCGACGGTGAGCGGGAGGAAGTCGGTTCCTTCTCGCGGCGGCCCCGTGACGACGGATACCATGACCACGGTTTCGCCATACGTCACAAAGACGGTGGCCGCGGCCTGCTTTGCGATCTTGCCCGTTTCAAGGCGAAGCGTGCGTCCGCCGATTTCTGTTTCAACTACGTGAATTCCCAATGCCATTTTTGTCTTCTTCTTTTCTTGCCTACAGAATGATCATTTGCTTGTATGAACGTAAATACTGGTTTTGCCGCGCGGCTGCCTGAAGGCGGCCGGCGTGAAGGTCTGTCATCGACGAGTCCGTTCGTTCGACGATTCAAGTGGTTGGCAGGTTGATGCAGGAAAGGCCATCTCAGCGGATGGCGGGCCTGCGATGGGCCAAGCGTATGCGGATAGACCCCAAACGCTCGAGCCGGTGTGCGCATCGGGCGCACACCTCCTGCCACGAACGAACGGGAACCGCTTACTTACGCAGACCCAGGCTTGCAATCAGGTTCTTGTATCGATCGCGGTCCTTACCGGTGAGGTAACGAAGGAGTCGCGAACGACGACCGACCATCATCAGCAAGCCGCGACGTGCTGCGTGGTCTTTCTTGTTAGCCTTCAGGTGCTCCGTCAGCTCCTGAATGCGCTTGGTCAGAATGGCTACTTGCACTTCGGGCGACCCCGTGTCGCCGTCGTGAATGCGGTGCTGCTCAATAATGCCTGTTTTCTGTTCAGCCGTTATCGACATGGTCTCTCCAAGTCTCTCCAATCGTCCCGCTTCCGTGACAACAACCGACCACCTGTGACATTCTCTACCGGCCGGGGAGCATCCACCAATTCAAATCATCATGGAAATTGATGTAAGCTCTTGTCTTGCGGGCACTTGCAATAATTTTATGGTTCGCCTGCAAAGTATAGTCCAGCACTCTACCGCGAGCTGCCCCGGTTTGCAAGCTTGATAGATGATTCGCCATGTGGATTGGACCGCCGGATCAAGAAGGGGATGTGCCGCTGGCAATCAGTTACCGAGACGCGTGTTGTCGTGGTTGAGGTTTGGCGCGGCGCGTGATGTCGGGCGGTAAGCATCGCATCCAGGATGCTGATGACTTGCGTTCAGACTCTTCGCTGTGTTGCGTGAACTCGCGAGGTCAAACCAGTTGCAGCACAACAAGGAAGAATCCGCGCCCGAATCGGGGCGCACAAGTGTCACACTTTACCCAGATCCAACTGCGGGCCGATGCTCATGCGTGATCAACGGTGGGATCATGAAGACCACCCGGCGAGAGTCGATCGGTCCTATGGGCGTCAGCGTGCGTGCTCGTGGATTAGACGACCGGCGCGACGAAGCTGTTGAACGCATCGAAGATGAGATCAAGTACGCCCGGGATGATCAGAATCCCGAGAACGATGCCAAAGATAATGTCTAGAATCGCCATGATTTCATGATCCTCGCGATGGTCGGTCCAATCGTCGGCAGTTCGTTCACGTTACCATTCGACATCGAAGGCACGCGACCGCCTGACTCACTCGGAGTATAGGATTCGCCGAACCATCGTCAATCTCATTCCTTCTATCAACGATGTTCTTGCTGGGCCCGGGAAAGCGATGTGAGCGGACGAAAAGGGTCGTCATCGCCTTCGATCGATGGAAGTGGCGAGTGACGCAAAACGACTTGTGTATCCAGGCGAATCGCGCCGATGTCAGAACATGAATCCCCGATCGCCGGCACGGTATCGGGTGATTGAAGCACCCGTGACATCTGCTACGATCCAACCAACCTGGGGGGGATGTCCAGGGCTCGTTGTTCCGAACTCGCTTGATTGGAGAATGTTGATGAGCGTCAGATACTCGATTGCCATACTTTGCTTGGCGCTAACGTCCGGCATGGCCTGGGCGCAGGCTGAAGAAGAAGTTGCCAATCCGGCGGAGCAGCCAATCACCTTGAAGTTGCTCGGCGATTGGTTCGCCGGTAACAAGCCCGACACGCCCACGGTAAGTGCGCGACTCACCGTCGATGAGCTGACGGCACTCTTGAATGATGAAAGGAGTCTGCCGTCCCGACAATTCGCGAACCAGGTGTATCGTCAGGCAACGCTTGAAGCGCTTCAAAAAGTCTCCATGCAGGCGGTGGTGGAGCAGCTGGCAGCTTATCTTGCGGCCGAATTCGAGGGGCGGTTTGATCCCGCGGTCGATCTTGTCATTCGACAGGTGCCGGTATCGAGCCGGGTCACCATTGACACGCCCGATCTTGCTTCGCCAACATTCAACGGTCCGGAAGAGGAGATCATTGGTCTCCTGCTTCACGATGTTACCAATGACGAACTCAATGAAGTCGCGTTGCGTTTGATTCACAAGGGGCGCCAATTGTTGGACACCGGCAACCCGATGTTCGACCGAAGCCACCCGGAGTATTTCAAGAAGTGGGCGGAAGCAATCGTCGCTGAACAGCGCGCCGTTGCAGCAGCCGAAAAAGCAACCAAGGAAGAAGCGCAGAAAGTCCGCAAGGAGATCGCTAGCGCGCTAGGCCTTGAAGAACAGGCAGATGGCTCTTACGAGGGCAAGCCCAACTGGCTTAAGGAGTCGCGCCGCTTCAGCTACATTGTTCGCGAAGGGAGTTTCATCCTTCGTTTGCAGCCCTTGGTCGACAGCATCAATCGAAAAATGGCGCTAGCTGGTTTCCCGCCGCCATCCTCGCTTGATAAGCCCGGTATTTTTTATGATGACGAGATTGGGGACGTTGATATCGTTCTTCCTGCCCCGATGCTCGAGATGTTCCTTCGAGAGGCCGATGCCTTTGAACGTCGCATGGCTGAAGATGCCATTATCAGTATCGAGGCCGTTCGCCTCACTGACCGTGACATCGTTTCCGGGGCACTCGCCGCTCGCGTTCAAGCACAACTCCAAGGTGTAACCGACCGGAAGGGATTTCAGACGCAACGAATTTACCGGGAGGCCGGCCTGAATTCGCTGTTGGCCGTCGCGAACCAGAACTTGCAAATCAGAACCCTGCAGGGTGTTGCCGCCGGCGCGATCCCGGATGGTGTTGCTCCGGTTCAAATTGCGCCGCCAACACTTCCGCCTATTCCTGGAAATCGATCGGCAACGGTCGGTACGACGTTTTCAGTTGGAGCCGATCCCTTCTTCTTCGACGGGCGTGAACAGGTTTATGGATTCAGCTACATCGGAACAGATGGCCACGAACATCAGCTGACGTTGGAAGTGGTCGACAGCTTGACGGAAACGTGGAATCGTATTGAACGAAACCTCATCGTTCACAAGATCAAGAAGACGGATTCGTTGACAGCCTTCTCCGTTCCCGTCGGTCCCGATAGCAAGACATACGAAGGTATCGCGGCTCTTATCTCACAAGAGAATCAGCAACTGATTGTGGCGACCGGCACCGGTGCCATCAGTGAAATCAGCGCTACGGCCGGTACCTGGCTTGTCATTCGTGATTTCGAGATCACGCCCATTCCCGGTTCTTCCACGACGCTTACGGAAGATGATCGCCAGGAGACACGGGCGAAGGTGTTGCTGACCATGTTCCTTCGTGATCCAAGCTTCCCCACGGAAGAGAAGAAGGCACTGCTTCGCATTCACGATCGCACCGACATGTTGAAAGAGCTCAATCGGCATTTTGATAACGTGCGTTACAAATCAGTTTTGCGTGGTCGGCTGTCGGAAACATATGAGGCCGTCTACGACAATCGTTTCGATGTTTCACTTGAAGAAGTTCGATACACAAAGCGTGAAGATAACTCTGTGATCTCGCTCAACTTCTTCTCGAGCCAGGGTAACATCGTGCAGTCGGCTGGTACCACGCAGCTTGGTGACCAAAACGACCTGACATCGTTCACGACATTGCTGCGACCTAATAAGGTGACCCCGATTTCGTCGTTCTTTACGAAAGCGGGTTCCAACACAAGAAGTACGTCGCCCTATTCA
>JBMYUM010000241.1:0-6541 GCA_049605375.1 Phycisphaerae bacterium
ATGCGCCGGGCGGCGGTACGAATTCTTCATTGATGACGACGAGTTCGGGGTCGTCGGCGCCCCGTGCCTCTTCCAGGCCGGCAGCGCGACTGCGTGACGCGATCATCAGCTTGGCGCCGGCAAACTGAGCCGCCGACCAGGCCTCCGCGGCGGGCAGCTGCGGATCGAGCGGGACGGCCGTCAGACCGGCACGCATCATACCAATGTAGGCAAGGCACCATTCCGGAGAACTCTCGCTCATCATGGCGACGCAATCACCTGGCCGACAACCGCGTTCGGTCAGTCGTTGCATCACCGCACCGGAAGCGCCGATCGCGTCTTCGTAAGTGTAACGCACCCACCGGGGGCCACGCTTGATCTGCAGTGCTGGTTTATCCCCGTAGACCCTGGCGGCTTTTTCAAAGACCTCGAAGAGATTCTGGGAATCGAGGACATCCATCAGTGTCTGGGTGTCCTGCTGCTCGACATCGGGGACGCCTCGTATGCGACGACGCGCCGGTGCGGAACCTGTACCCAAAACAAAACTGCGAATGCCCGGAACGTGCCGATTGATCAGATAGTCCGGCCAGTCAATGACGGAAGGGTCGAAGGGGAAAGCCTTCCGATCTTCCGGATGCATCGCAGCGCTGACGCGTTGCAGTTCGTCATCGCGGAATCGACAATCCAGATGCGTGTACGGCGAGTAGATTTTGGCAAAGTAGATGACCTGCTCGATCTGTCGAGCTTGCGCGGAGAGGCGCCGGACACGACGTCCGGTGATACCGACGGCCTGGTACGCTTTCTGGAGCCATTCGAGCCGTTCCCGTCGTTTCTGCCAGCGTGCAATGAACTTTTCGCGCTCTACCAGCGACATGCTGCCGGCAACGATCGGCTTACCATCGTCACCATACATGGGGCGCTTGCGGTAGGCCATGCGGAGTGGTTCGACCATCTCCCGAATCAGGAAAGGATTCCGTCCGCTCGATGCGCTTTGATAGACCGGGACCCGATCGGTCGGCGACGACTTGTCGGGTAAGGTGGCAATCATCGCATTGGCGACGAAGTCCACCGGTATCATGTCGATCGCAACATTACCCCTGCCGGGAAACTCAAGGAGCTTGCCCTTGCCGTAGGCGACGATGATCGGATCGGCCATGCGGAGACCGTCGATCCAGCCTGGGGCCGGTTCGTCATAACTTCCTTCGATAATGGCTGGGCGGAAGATAACCAATGGGACGTCGCCATGGTCCCGGACCAGAAGCTGTTCGCCGATCCACTTGGTGTGGGTATAGGTATCGTTCCATCCGAATCGCCGTGCCTCACGCATGCCGAGTTCGATCAACTCGCGCCGACAGGTTTCGGTGCCGATTCCCATAGACTGTTTGATCGACTCCGCTTGCTCGAGATAGCCGTCGAGAACGCCGTTCAAGTCAAATTCGCCGTTATCCAGGCGCGGAAGCGATTCGCGTGCCGGTTCCGGTGCACTGAAATCTTCCACGACTTCACCGGTTCGAACACCGCAGACGTAGCAGGTCGACACATGCATGAACGGGATGTTGCCGCAATCCCGCGCGAACTGCAGCAGACGCTGCGGCCCGAGGGCGTTCAACTGGACGGCCAGGTCGACCTGTTCGTCGAACGTCACGGTGGCCGCACTGTTGACGACAAGGTCGATTCGTTGCGTCAGGGCATCGTAGCTGGCTTGCGACAGGCCGAACCGCTCGTGGGTCAGGTCGCCGTCGACGACATGAATTTTGTCTTCGCAGAGTTGCTCGAATCGGGCACCGTGCAAGGCACGCAAGCGATCGAAGGCACGCGAGCCGAGAACATCACGCCGTACACGGGACTCCGCGGTCAAACCACCGGAACGGGAACGCACCAGCAGGTGGATGCCGCCGATTTCCTCGACCGAGCGCAGCAGTTTCTCAACGAAGACCTTGGCGAGAAAGCCGGTCGAACCGGTAACGAGCATATGACGACCGGCAAGCCGATCGGAAATACGTTTCGATGACGAATCCGTCAATGATCAGATTCCTTCCGTGGCAGCGACGGCCACGTCCAATGCGGCGGTCGGCTCCCCAGCCGGCAGGCAGGAAGACGGTAGCGCCGAGCTGATTGCTTGGTACACGCGGTCGTGTAATTCCTGTGGCGAAAGTTGCGACGCTTCTTCCGGCAGCACAGGTTCGTGAAACACCAGTCGGACTTTTCCGGCACTCGCGTGGTAGTTGCCTCGCGCGTGCACGCCAACAGAGCCGTCAATCGTGAACGGCACGATGGGAAGCCCAGTGAGCACGCCTATTTTCAACGCACCGCGACGAAACGGCAACAGGACACCATCGGTTGACCGGGTTCCTTCAGGAAAAACTGCGACGGCAAACGGTTCTCGGTGGGACGCCTTCAGCATCCGATGCAGCGTGGCTAACGTACGACGGGCACTGGAGCGATCGACTGGCACGTGGCCACAACGCCGAATGATCCACCCGAAGACCGGAATACGGAACAGGGCATCCTTCGCCATGAAGCGAACCTGGTACGGCAGGGCACTGAAGAGCAGCGGAATGTCCAGGCTGCTCTGGTGATTTCCGACGAAATACATCGCCTTGGTCCCGGCGATATGTTCGAGACCCTCGACACGCAACGAGACCCCGGCCATCCACAGGATCCCCTTCGCCCAGAACTTCGTCACCATAAGACGAACCTTGGGGAAGCGGTCACTGACGATGCCGGCGATGGACCCTGGAAAGACCGTCGCAACGCCTGCAAAAATCATAGCAAGCAGAAATCGTAACATGACGCGATGCTGGCGTGATTCACTGGCGGGCGTTGGCAGCAGGCATCGAACTCACGCATCCTTGGCTGGTAACGGGGAACCCGTTAGATGCTGAAAGCTGACTCCACCCGAGTTTCAATATCAATTACGTACGATGGCAACCGGCCGCGTATCCTGCCGTGGATCAGCGGGGCGCCACGAGATTCTGGTCACTCAAGTCGTCGGCGCGTGTCGCCGCACCGCCAGTACTGAATGTAACAATCTCAGCGCCGGGGTCGACCAGGAAAAGGTAATAAAGGATGTAATCGCCCTTCAGATCCCGGTCCTTGATTTTCGAGAACTTACCCAAACCACCGATCGACCCGGTTTCGCCGCTGAAGTACTGAACTTCGAAGATTCGACGCCCGTTGACGTCTGCCTCCGCGTACTTTCCCGCAACCTTGTACCGATTGCCGTCTTCATCCTCGACATAAAAATTCTGGACCGTCTGGACAGCCCCGCTCAGCAGGCGACCGATACCCGATCGCGCGACGAGCTTGTCCGTATTCAGTTGCAGCAACCGCTTGTCGCTGGGGACGTCGAACTTGGTGACCTCTTGCTTGCTTCCGTTGCTCTGCTCATCCAGATAGGCCGAAAAGCCACCGGTTGAAATGGTGCCGTTGCTGATGTCCGTGTTCGATCGCGCGGTGTAAGCCTTAAAACCTTGCGGAAGGGCGTCGCCGAATCGTGAACCGGCGGCGCGGGCGCCCACGCTGCGGACATTGCCACCGCCACCGCCACGCCGGCGTCGATTCGACGCGCGACGATTGGACGATGAGCCGCTGTCACTGCTGGTGTCGCTGCTGCTTGCGCTACTGCTGCTTTCCGTGTTTGACGAGGAAGCCTGGCGCGAAATCGGCGCCTGATCTTCGGCATCGTCCGACGAGCCGCCGCCACCATCATCGTCAAAACTCACCTTGGCCCGTGCGGCTCGTTTGTATTCGATGTAGTCCGCCTGGAAGTCTCGAGGCAGTTCAAAGACAACCTCAACTTCCCCGTTGTTCCCCGGTCGCGGCTCGTACGCGATGGTGTCAGCCGGCCAGTCACCATAACCGAGGTTACGAACCGCCCGTACATGTCGATTGGGGGTTTCGTCGGCCTGTTGCTGGATAGCGATGGGGAAATGCTGCTCCAGCGTCTTCGAGCCCTTTATCTTGCCGACCAGTCGGAATTGACGAAGGGTAAACGCGTGCGCCTTCCCGCCGAGTTTGGCGGCCTTCTTCAAGCGAACGCGAACCATTTGGAATTCGTGTCCGCTCTTCGGGTCAATGGGCTCATATTTTGTTGGCGTGTTGCGCATTTCCGGTTCCATGCGGTACACGACAGGGACCGATTCCGAATTCACAACTTCGATGGACTTGGGTGGCGCATAAGGCTTGGCCACGGCGGGAGCCGCATTAACCCAGCCAATCGACTGAATCAGGTCCGGGTGATTCTCCGCGAAGCTCTGCGACCCGCTCATCACGCCCGACGACATAAAGCTGGCGAGGCCGACCGCAAACCGGTCGGGTGATAACCAGAGCTCGCTTTCTTCGCCCTTTGGATCCGGCGGTTCCGGGTTGGGCCCGTCCGGGTCCTTCTTCTGTGTTGTGATTTCGACACGGGCGTATCCGAGGATCGAACCGTTGTGCCACGGGATAAGCTGCAAGGCGACCATGAGCGTACCGACTTGGACAAGCCCTGTCATCAAGGCGAACGCGTTGCTGGTGATGCGATCAATCCAGGTCGGGATCGGGCACATGCGTTTGATGAGCTGATCCGTTGCGACACGCAGGATGGCCAACGGCACGGCAAAAATCAGTGCCAGCGACAGGGCCGCGGCGTATTCCGCTTTCCAGATCGGAGCAACCCAGTTCGCCGATACCCATTCATAGGTACAGATCGCCAATGCCGAGCAACAGACCGTCATGATCAACATGAGGAACGCACTGAACGTACCATTCCGACCCTGGTACAGGGTTATGCTGACAATCAGAATGAGTCCCAAGAGGGAGATAACCATGGCAGAACACCCTTATTTTTCTGTGCGCAGTACGCGAAGGACCTCGTTCATGCTTGTCGTTCCATCGATCACGCGGAGTAGCCCCTCCTCCTGGAGGTAGTACATCTTGTTCTTCCGAGCCTGCGCCTTGATGCTCTTCAGCGGCGAGCCGTGAGCGATCATCTTGCGGATGGAATCGTCGATTTCCAGAAGCTCAAAAATGCCGATGCGACCGACGTAGCCTGTTCCCTGGCAAGTCGGACAGGTAATTTCCCGACCCTTCTTGTCGAACTGTGGTTCTGTCGGAGGGCGATAGAACCGCTCGATTTTGTCAGCAGGCAGATTCAGCTTCTTCAGCGTCGCTTCGTCGGGCTTGTAGGCTTCGCGACAATCTTCGCACAGCTTTCGAACGAGCCGCTGATTGATGACACCGAGCAGGGCCTTGCTGGCGAGTGCCGGGTCATCCAGGAACTTCAGGTACTTCTCGAGCGCGTGGATGCATTCCCGCGCCTCCATACCAAGGTAGATCTTGCGATCCTCGGCAGCGGCCTTGGAGGCGATCAACGCCGTTTCACGATCGTCGCAGTCACCGACCAACACAATGTCCGGCTCACGTCGAAGGACCGTCTGCAGCATGCGGGCGTAGTCGACGTCCGTGTTGGCGCCGTCGTAGACCTGCTGGGTGATGTTGTCCAACTCCAGCAACGAACGTTTCTCAAGGGCGTGGATATTGTGGATATAAGCGTCGTGGCTCTTGAGAATGGCATACTGGGTAGTCGAAGCGCCGTGACGTGGCGTTGAGCTGACAATCAGAAGGCCGTGATTCTTACCCAGGACTTCCTTGAGTCGCTCAAGGCGGGCATCCGGAATCTCAAGATCGGGGAGGCGGTAAAGCTGTTGCCCGGACGAAATATGCAGGCGAAGTCGTTCGCCGGCGGTCGTTCCGGACGTGTGCACTTCCGTCGAGCCGAGGTCGCCGGTGTGACTGAGAAGGGCGGCCTTGATCGTGCCCCGCTGCGGGCGGCGAATCTCCTCCGCATTGAGTCCTGCGACACGCTTGAGAAAGCGGAATATCTTCTCGCCCAGTTCAGGATCGAGCCCTTCATCCTGCTTCTCGGCGACACCATCGATGTTCATCACAACGCGGTAGCTTTCTTTCTCAGCCCGAATTTCGACATCGGTTGCTCGACGCCAGAAGACTTCGTAGAGGAAGTCCTGGGCGGCTTCGAACTCGTGGTACTCATCTCGATCGTCCGGGCGTTCCACGAATTTGCCCTTGTGATCTTCAATTCTGACACGAAGACCCTTGTCGTTCTTTCGGGCCTTCTGGTTCTCGTCGCCTGTGGTCATACGTTGCAGATGACCCATCGTGAGAACCCGGGCTTCCGGCAGGACGCGACCATTTCGGTGAAGGACGTAGAGCAGCAGTCCTCCGCCGGCAATGAGAAGCCATGCACCAAGACCGGCAAAAAAGAGCACGCCTTGCCATGGAACCATGAGTAACACGAAAAAGCCAACGACGCCGCCGGCCATCACGATCATGTTCCAATGTTCACGTCTGGTCTTGACAGTATTGGTGTCTTTGTCGACCCACTGTACCGCAAGCCCCCAGAGTACCAGCATCACCATGATGCCTGCGACCTTGATCACGTTGACGTAACCGCTGTCGTCAGGAACTGCTGCTAGAAATAATGTCATGCTAATCAATCCGCGCCTGAATGCCTTTTCGGGGGAATCGTCACACGCGTGGCACAGTAGCCATGAAAGACGCC
>JBMYUM010000242.1:0-6531 GCA_049605375.1 Phycisphaerae bacterium
TCATCGCTTTGCCAACCAGCGTCGGCTACGGCGCATCGTTCGGCGGCGTTGCGGCGCTTCTCACCATGCTCAACAGCTGCGCCGCCGGTGTGACCGTGGTGAATATCGACAATGGATTTGGCGCCGGCTTTGCGGCAGCCAACATCCTGCGACGACTGGCACCCACCGTCGAGGAATCATCGCATGCCAGGTGAATTCCACTTCACAAAAGAAATACCCCCGCTACCGATTCGTGGCGAGGATGCGCATAAAGGACGCGTGGGCCGGATCGTTGTCATCGGGGGGCAGACCGGTGAACTCGCAATGATCGGCGCCGTCGCCTTGACGATCAATGCTGCTTATCGCGCAGGCGCCGGACTGGTGCGGGCGATTGTCCCGAACGACATTGTCAATCCGATAGCGACGCTCGCCCCCGGAGCCACCTTCGCAGCGCTCGTCGATCATGCGGATACGTTGTTACGCCACACTCAGTCTTACAAAGCCGACGTCCTGGCCATCGGACCAGGCATGGGACGCTCATTATCACGTTCTACATTGCTCACGCTCGTTGACGGTTTCGACGGGAACATCGTCCTCGATGCAGACGCGCTGACGGTCCTCGGCGATGGCCCCACACCTTCCATTTCCAACCCGCAACGCGTGGTGCTGACACCCCATCACGGCGAAATGCTGCGGCTCCTGCGAAACGCTGAAAGTGTCGACCAGGAAGGACTCGACAGGACTGACCATCCCGGCAGAATCGAAACGGCTAAGATACTCCACGAGACATATCGCACGACCTGTATCCTCAAAGGACACCGAACGATCGTAACCAACGGTGATCGACTCTATGTGAACGAAACGGGTAACGCCGGCATGGCAACCGGTGGATCGGGCGATGTATTGACTGGTTTGATTGCTGCCCTGATCGGCCAGGGCATGGAGACATTGGAAGCCGCCATTCTCGGAACCTATGTTCACGGCCTGGCCGGGGATTTTGCAGCCGAAGAGATGGGGAGAATTTCGCTGGTAGCCCAGGACCTGCTGACTTATCTACCCGAGTCGTTCCGCGAATACGAATCGAACGCGACAGACCTGCCCTAGGCCGCTCTGCAATCCGTACCAACCAGCGACATCGCGCGGGTTTACTTTCGTCCCATGCGACCCACCAGACTCTGCGCGGAGGTCTTGATCCCCTTCACGGCTGACGCCAGCGCCTCACGGCTCGGTGCGTAGTCCATCGCGGTGTCGTAGTGAACTTTCTCGGTCTGGACGAGTTCACAAAGCGATGTCGTGAATGACCGCATGCCTTCCTCGACAGACTGAGAGATGATGGCGGGAATATCTTCGTCTTCCTCGCGCACGATCTTGTCCCGCACCGTGCCATTGTTCAGCAGCACTTCGGTCGCCGGATAGCGACTCCCCTGTTCAATACCGGGAAGCAATCGCTGCACCATGATCGCTGCAAGACTGTTTGCCAACGACGACCGGACAAACGCATGCTCCGACTGGGGGAAGAACTCAAGAATTCGGGCGAAACTCTGTTGCGCATCGCTGCAGTGAAGCGTGCCAAAAACGAGGTGGCCGGTTTCCGCTGCCTGCAACGCGGCAGCCATGGTTTCCCGGTCGCGCATTTCGCCGATGAGGATGCAATCCGGGTCCTGCCGCACGACCATGCGCAAGGCGTCGTGATAATCGGGAACATCGATCCCGATTTCGCGTTGCGATACGATGCTCTTCTTCGGATGAAAAATGAACTCGATCGGATCCTCAATCGTCACGATATGCATGCTGCGATTATCGTTGATATGCTGAATCATGGCAGCCAACGTGCTGCTCTTACCACTTCCGGTGACCCCACTGACCAGAACCAGTCCTTCCAACTTGTCGAGCGCAACTTTCTGATAGATCGCTGGAAGACAAAGTTCTTCGAACGAAGGGATCTTGCTTTGCACGCGTCGAATGGCGGCATGCGTTTCCCCCGTCGATCGGTAGACATTGATTCGAAATCGGTCACCCGACGGCCCATGTGACGAAAAGTCCAGATCCTGCTTCGCATCAAACTCCGGCAGACGGCTCGGCGGCACCAGCGTACGGAGCATTTCATCGAGATAGCTGGATGCATCGATCGGCGGCATCTCCAGTTTGCGAAGGTGCCCGGCGATACGGTAGTAGGCTGGGTAGTTGACTTTGAGATGAAGGTCGGAAGCGTTGAGCTGGCTCATACCCACCAGCAGCTGAGACATCAGCTCCTTGGCCGGTTTATGTTCACCCGTGTTGACCTGTTCAGATGAATCAGTACTCAAGGTACACCTCCCGTGTCACTGCAAAACCCCCACCTGCACAATGCAAGTCACACTCACGAGTCGAACGTCGTTTGCGAACAGGATGGATCAGATACGTGCTACCCCCGTCTCCATGATCCCGGCACCATCCGACTCAAGGATAGCCGCGTTTCGACCTTCCTGCTCGTTGAATGTCGCAACCGTCGCACGGAGCGCGTCGCTCGCCTGCTGCGTGCGATCCATCAACACGGCAACCATACCGCCGCAACCGTTCGCCGTAATCTTAGCGCCGTAAATCCCCTGATCCCGCTGTTGCCGCAACATCGTCACCATTGAGTCGGCCTGTATGCTGCCAAGTCCGCAGCGTTGCCCGTAACTCCAATGCGACGCAAACATCAACTCGCCCAGCTCATCAAGAATGGTAATATCCTTCATGCGCCCCAGGCGGGTCGTGTGATGCGCGAACTGCAACGCCCGTTCATGCTCGTAAATGTGATGTTCCGTCCGCGATCGGACTTTGTAGATTTGATTCTTGTCGATCTCGCATCCAGGCTCTGAAGCATTGCCAAACAACTTGATGAACTCGCCGCCCTTCAGCCGCGTTGGAATGCGATCACGGAAGCGTTCGACAAAGTCTGTTACAGAAATACGCGACAGGAACCCGTCCCATTGTGCCTTCTCAGGGCAATCATGACGAATAATGCGTGCCAGCAATTCGCGTCCCATGGATACCGTGGTACGCATTTGCCAATACTTCTCAGAGGCCTTGTCATGCGGTGCCCCGGAATCCACACCGACGATGCAAACGTCATCCGGAATAGGAACACGCATGGCGAACGAGCAGGGATCATTGCGAAGTTGTGTCAGCTGACCTGCACTGCCAAACATGCCGCTGAGAACGTCACTGGCGCTGACAGGCGTTGGCGTCAGCCCAGCATGGGCCCCTCCCATTAGATCGGGAACCATAGCGCTGTCGAGCTCCAGCCCCAGCGCGCATCCGCCGGCTGCCACGACAGCTGCACCGATCGCACCGGCACAACCGGCGCCCTTGCGGTGCGCCATGTCCGTTCCAACAATCAGCGTCAATCCGCCACCGAATCGAGCACGATCACCACCGGATGTGTCGCCAGTCGATGATGCCGATCCTTCAGCCGCCCGCATCAGGCCGGAAAGTGCCATGAATATGGCACCAATGACGCTGGTGCATTCACCATCCGCCCCCTCCGATGCCGACTTCAGCGCGGAACCATCATCCTTCGCAAACAGGGAGGCATCAACGTTGACCTGAACTTCGCGACACTGCACGTGACCATTGGCGGTCGAACCGTTCGAACCGGCATCCGCGGCATGTGGCGAGAACATGCTCCCGTTGACATGATGCATCGCATCCTTGGTTTGGAGGATCTTGATGGCGACCATGCCGTCCGTTCGTCGTTGTGCGACCGCGAAAGCACGGGATGACAGCGGAATACTCAGCGCGAGGCTGCCTGTGTAGACAGCACTACCGCCCATGACATCCAGTCGTCCCGGAGCTACAGCGACGAATCGATCCGCATCGTCAGGCAGCGAAGATAACGCGGTTTTCACCTGCGGAATTTCAGTCATTTTCGACCATGTATCATTGCGCGGCCGCTGCGTACTCGCGCGAAATGGCGGTACGTGAGGACCGGCTGCTGCTTCTTGTCTAAGTGTCATACCGTCGCACCAGAAGAGACCGAATCAACAGGCCTCTGCTAACACAGACTCGTCAACGAGGATGGGTGTTCCCGAACCGGCGCCGACTGCGATCGCATCCGAAGGTCGTGCATCAACCTCCAACACCTCGCCTTCACGCCGAAGGACCAGCTTCGCAAAAAAAGTGGAGTCACGCAACTCACTGATTACAATTTGCTCCAACGTACAGTCCAATTGTTCCATCAAAGATATGATCAGATCGTGCGTCATAGGACGTGGTACCTCAATACCCTTCATACGACGATCGATCGCGTACGCCTCATTCAAGCCAATGATGATCGGAAAAGAGCGATTGCCCGAGACCTCGCTGAGTACGATCATCGACATCTTGTCCTCTTCAGAGTCCACAATGACGATGCGTGCCAAAGTCATCGGTACAAGCATGACAATCACCCTTCGGGCTGCACGAACTAGACGTGTGCGACGCCTCAACGAACTGAATACCCTACACCACACGGCTTGGGAATTCCAGCCCCGCAAGTCGCATCATTCTGAATGCCGCGAACGCAAAAAAAGAAAAAATCCGGAGAACACGCTTGCATCAAAGCCCGCCAGCTATCAACAAACCGACGACACAACCCACACGATGCAAGAGACATCTGTCAATCATCGTCATCGCGCGTAAGCATGTCACGCAAGATCTGCCACTCCGAATCATCCATGGAAACACCATGCGAAGACGATGGAAATGCGCCGGAACTGACTTCATCATGGTACGCACGAAACGCCGTCACCATCGACTCGTGCAACGACGCATACCGCTTCGCCGAAGGCGGAGGATGCCCCGCAATCAAACCAAGCATATCATGTACAACCAGAACCTGACCGTCACATGCACGACCGCTGCAAATCCCAATCACCGGAATGGAAGCCGATGACGTAATCACCTCAGCCACTTGCAATGGAACCGCCTCAAGCAACAACGCAACAGCGCCGGCTTCCTCCATCAGCCGCGCATCCTCAATAATCTGACGCGCCTGATCGGCCTTCCGCCCCTGAATGCTGTAGCCACCGTGCGATTGAATCGATTGAGGCCGCAAACCAAGATGAGCCATGACCGGTATCGTTGCCGAAGCCATACGCTCGACCGTCGTCAGCAAACGACGATCCACTTCAACCTTGACACAATCACAACCCGCCTCGGCCATGAAACGCCCCGCATGCCGAATCGCCTCTTCGGGAGACACCTGGTAAGAAAGATAAGGCATATCCCCGACAAGATAGCGGGTTGGAGCGCCACGCCGGACCGCACCCGCGATCGTCACAAGATGATCAACCGTCACCGGTAAAGTCGTCGAGTGCCCCAAAACAACTTCCGCGTAGGTGTCGCCTACCAGCAGCGTCTCGATCCCCGCCTCCTCCATGAGGCAAGCCGTCGTGTAGTCATAACACGTCAACATCGCAAAACGTTGCTGCTCCTGCTTGCGTGCTTGAAGCGTTCTGATTGTGATTTTCTTTCGATCAGGCATAACACGAAAGAATACGAAACCCCCCTGCCCCTGACAAGCGATCCACCCGCGCCCCCCTCAAACCGCACCGATCCGACGACCATCGGCAAGCCCACGACCGGTGTTACGCCATTGCAACGTGGAAAATTCCCCCTTTTGGATTATGCTGCGGGACCCGCCGGCAGTGCACACGGCGACGCGGAACCCCAGGGAAGACAATGCCACGGAGTCGCAGCATGACACAACCTCTACAAACACCCCAGACCCGGTTTCAACGCGCCGTCAATGTCGTTGCCGTCTTGCTCTGCGGCGTCGCCGTCATCATCTGCCACCAGTTGGTCAATCAACACGTCTCCGGCGGTGACGGACCCGCCTGGTTCCAGGCAGGTTGCAGCCCCGATCAACCCGACAGCGGATGCGGCAAAGTGCTCAAGAGTCGATACAGCTATATCCCACCCGCACCGGTGACGTCTGAGGGGCAACAGCGACGGCCGACGGGCCTCCCCGCCGCATTCGTAGGCCTCGTATACTATGCACTGCTCGGAATCTGGTTGGTCGGGATCGGCACACCATCCGCTGATCGCAGACACCTTTATCTCATGCCATGCACATTCATGCTCTGCGGCTTGGCGGCTTCCGGCTTCTACATCTATGTCATGGCGTCGGCACTGGGCGAATGGTGCACCTGGTGCCTGACAACACATATGATCAACATCTCGCTGGCAGTCACTCTGTTCCTGCTCCGACCTGGACGAACGTCTTCACCTGATGAACCCGCCGACGCTGGCACAAGGGTGGCCCATCCAACCACACGAACAGCGATGGCGACCCTCGTCGCCGCCATTCTTCTGGTTTATGGAAGCCTGAATCAACTCGGATTCAAGAACACGCTCGAAGGCGCAAAACGCATCAACCGTAACTACACACTCTGTGTCGACACACTGAAGACGCTGCAGGACGACGCCGAGACCTTGATGCGCAATTACGACAAAACCCCAGTCACCGCGATCCCAACATCCGACAACCCAACGGCACGCCAACCCGAACAGGCCGGCAACGCCTGGGAAGTGGTCATCTTCAGCGAC
>JBMYUM010000243.1:0-6512 GCA_049605375.1 Phycisphaerae bacterium
TACGCCGGATTCAAGAAGAGACTTCCCGAAGACGTCAGTGACGTACTCGTGTCACTTCCCAGGAAGGCAAGAGCTGCAGCACGACAGGGCCGCAAGAAATTCTCGCTGACAATCTCCTACGGCATCCAACATCTTCCCGCAGTTTACCAGCTGTATGCCGACAGCATGCACCGCTTGGCGTCTCTCAACTACCCGTACCAATTCTTTGAAGAGCTACACACCTCATTCAAGAATGATATGTGGGTGTCGCTGGTTCGATGGGATGATCGCCCCGTTGCCGGTCTTATCACGTTTGCATTCCGTGATACCGTGATGCCTTACTTCGTGGGGCTCAGCGACAACGCCAGACAATGCCACGCGGCGAACTTCATCTATCTATGCACGATGGAACGGGCCGTCGCACGTGGATACAGCTACTTCGATTTCGGCCGATCCAGAATCGACAATACCGGCAGCTATAACTTCAAGCGATTTCATGGATTTGAGCCACGTACCCTGGGCTATCAATTTCACACCATGCCAGGCAATCGACCAGTCTCCCTGTCAGCATCCTCGAGTCGCTTTTCCATCGCCCGAAAGCTGTGGACATGGTGTCCTCGTGTGGTCACAAAGCGGCTCGGTGCCCGGCTCGCTTACCATCTACCCGGGTAGTACTCGAGGTCGTCATGAAGATTCTCTATCTTGCACATCGAATTCCCTATCCGCCGAACAAGGGTGACAAACTGCGCTCGTACCATCAGCTGGCGCACCTTGCCGGAAATCATGATGTTTATCTCGCCAGTTTTGTTGATGATCCCCATGACATGCAACACGCTGACGTAACGGCGGCGCTGTGCAAGGAACAGGCTCTCATCCCCTTACGTCAGACGATCGCCAAAACACGAGGGGCCGCCGGCCTGCTGATGGGTGGAACCGTAACGGAATCCGCCTATCGCTCGAGAGCCATGCGAGATGCACTTTCGAACTGGCAGAGGCTCGTGGATTTTGATGTGGCGTTTGCCTTTTCATCCAGCATGGCACCCTATGCGCTGTCTGTTCCTGCCGATCGTCATGTTCTCGACATGTGCGACCTCGATAGTCACAAATGGACGGCGTACGGAAGCAAAGGACGAACGCTGGTCGATTGGATGTATCGATTGGAGGGTCAACGCCTTGCACGTCGTGAAGTGGATTGGATTCGTACATTCGACGCAACCATCTTGATCTCTGATGCCGAAACGCAGGAACTCAAAGCCCACGAAAGAGCAAAGGTTCATGTGATCGGTAATGGCGTACACATGCCCGAACCGTTGCCCCGTCAGGACGAGCGGCGCGCGGCCAATGGATCAACCATCCAGTACGAAGGCGGTGCTCCGATTCTCGGTTTCGTCGGCGTGATGGATTACCGCCCCAATGTCGAAGGCGTAACATGGTTTGTTGAATCGATCTGGCCGGGAATTCGTGAGGCGATTCCACACGCAGAGTTTCGCATCATCGGACGATCACCAACAGCGAAGGTTCTTCAACTCGGGAACCAACCCGGTGTAACCGTCGTTGGTGGCGTTGAGAAAATCGAACCTGAACTAGCGAGACTGACGATCAGTGTTGCTCCGCTTCGCATGGCGCGCGGTGTTCAGAACAAGGTTCTTGAAGCCATGGCGCATGGCTTACCCGTCGTCGCTACTCCTGAAGCTGCGCTGGGTATTGGTGCTCGTTCCGGCCAGCATCTCCTGACAACGCCCGACGCGACGGGTTTCATTCAAGCCGTCAAACGCCTCGCTGGAAGCCAGGCGTTGCGCAGACGTCTTGGCCTGGCCGCAAGACAATTCGTGCAGCAGCAGTTTCAATGGAAGCCGTTGCTCGATCGATTCGAACAGCTCGTTTGTGGTGTGAATGCCCCAGCGACGCTGTCGCGCCGGCTGGTTACCGGTCAAGAGCATGCTTCGGCTGCGGTGGAACGGGTGCCGGCTCAACCATCGCAATAGGGGCCGCACTCCGCTCAAGTGCCAAGTCTGGCCAAGCCGGATTCCGTTTCGGCCACAACATCACCACACCGATTCCAGCGAAGAGGAAAATGGTTGTCAGGAATCCACCTTCCAGGCCAAAGGCGCCGCCAATCCAGAACGATGCCGGGTAGTCTGTGACAAAGAGAGTCTCGTTCAGCTGTTTGCCGCTTACACGACCGAAGAGCACGGGCCCGAGCATCAGGTTCCAGCCGAAGTGCATGCCGATGGGCAGTCCCATATCGCGTGTGCGCAGGAATGCCACGCCGAACCAGACATGCCCCAGCAGTAGATTCAGCATTGGTAGCAAGTGAAATGTGCCATCACCGGCACCGTGACAAAGGACGAACAGTACGCCCGGAATGATCATCGCACCGATCATCGTTTCGCGCGCCAGCAACTGGAACACATAGCCCCGGTAGAGCCACTCTTCGCCAATCGCTACGAAGAGCATCATGAAGGCCAGAATCAACAGATCGGACAGGGCCGGCCCGTTGGCAACGCTCGTCGCTTCAAAACTGGGTACGGAAACAATGATCAGCCAACCGACGACGACGAATCCGCACCCGAGCCATGTGCCAATCAGGAAATTGATCAGCGTACGTTTTCCGTTCCAGAGACCGAGTCCGGCTGGGGAGCGGCCGTCAAACATGGCCAGACAAGACCAGCTCGCCAGAAAAACGGCAACAGCCATGGACAGATTCAGAATGGCGATTCTCAGACTCGGGTGCTCGACAGCCTTCCCGGCGAAGAGCAGAGTCGGCAGCATGACAACGATCACGGCCGTGATAAGCATCGCCAGAAACGCAAACAGCTTGAGCCAGAGTTTGACTTCGCCTCGTCGGCCGTTGGTGATCATCGTCCTAGTCCGTTCTTCCACGCATTCCCGACTGGATTATCCGAAACCCGCCTCTTCTGTCATCGACCGGTTCTTCCGATTCCCCCCAACGCAATTTACACGGTAATCACGGCGGTCGGTGATTGCCACCGGCAGTTTGATCGGAAACAATGTTCACATGTTGACAGAATTCTTCTTTTCACTGATCGGCGGCGTATTTGCCGTCCTCGGCACCGGACGCCTGGAGCAGATCGCCTGGCGATTTCTGCGTACCGTCGGGGCACTACAGGTCGCCCTTTCCGCCTTCACGATTGTCTGGATGATTCGGTTTCAAACGGTACCTCCAGAGATTTCGTCCTTGGCGGTCTACATTCTGGCCGGCCTAGCCGCCTTTTGCAGCTTCGGCATCATGTTTTTTTCGCCGGTTGCCAACCGCAACAAATCACTCTTTCGCCTTTTCTGTGGGGTCGGCGCTCTCAGTTCACTGGCCTTGGCGGCCATTTATGCGATCAGCACGTTACCTGCTGACGGAACCTCGGTCGCGTTACAGGCTGCGGTTGTCCTGAGCCGAATCACGGGAGCACTTCTGATCGGCAGTATCACGGTCGCCTGGATGCTGGGGCATGCGTACCTGACAGCAACGAGAATGACGATCGCCCCTTTGCGGCATTTTTCCAGCATGCTGTCGTGGTCGGTGATTCTCCGTTTTGCGACCGTCCTGGTCAGCGTGGCCATTGCCTTGCTTCCGTTCGGGACGGGCGTGCCATGGGAGCGTTTGGCAGACGCATGGCTCGTGGTTTCGTTGCGTGTCGGTGTGGGGTTGCTGGCCTTGGCAATCTTTGCCTACATGGTCGCTGACTGCGTGAAGTTACGATCAACGCAATCAGCTACGGGAATTCTCTATTTCGGATCCGTTTTTGCTTACGTCGGTGAGCTTGCGAGTCAACATCTTGTCGCGGAGTGTGCATGGCCCATGTAAGCATCAGGGGCCTGCGACCGACCAAATACGACAAGCCAAACAACTAAACGACATTTACCAGACGAGAATCATGCAGATAAGATTTCATTGTCCAAAGGAAACCTGCGTCGCACTGATAGAGTATGAACCGCTCACCGCGTGCGAAGGCGAAATCGTGTGTCCACGATGCAGTGTGCCGATTGAGATCAAGATCAGCGACAGCATACGTGAGGATGACATGGTCGATGCCTGTCCCATCTGCAACAGCCGTGAGCTATTCATCCGGAAGGACTTTCCCCAAGTTTTAGGTTTGATGGTCGTCGTCGTGTTTGGGCTGATCTCGATCTACTTCTTCTCAACGTCGCTCTTGCTCGCCTGGGGTGTGCTTGCTTCCGCTGTTCTCATCGATCTCGTGATCTACGCGTTCGTCGGCAAAGTCACGACCTGCTACGCATGCCGCGCTGAGTTTCGAAAGGGAAAGCTGAATCCTGCACACGAGCTATTTGACCTTGCCACGTCAGAAAAGTACTGACTGGTCACGCAGTCTTGTGCGCATCGCCCCGAACAATGGTGCTACTGGTAGTCAATGGCAACAGCGATGATCAAGAACAGGGACGCCAGCACCAACAGTTGAAGGAAGAGTGGCAGGACAAAGCGAAGCCAGCGGTTATAAGGTATTTTTGCGAGAGATAGCATGGCCATGAGAATGCCAGACGTTGGCACGATGGTGTTGCTGAGTCCATCACCAAACTGAAACGCCAGCACCGCCGTCTGCCTGGAGACGCCTAGAAGATCAGACAGCGGCGCCATGATCGGCATCGTGATGGTCGCCTGTCCGGAGCCCGAGGGGACGGCGAAGTTGAGCGTCGTCTGGAATAACAACATCCCAACGACGGATACGTACCTCGGCACGGTGTTGAGAATTGACTCCGCCGCATAAATGCACGTGTCGAGAATCTGACCGTCGGACATCGCCACTTCGACCCCACGCGCAAAACCGACGACCAGGGCGGCTACGACCATTTCTTCCATGCCTTTGACAAAGGCCAGAGTCGATTGCTGAAGACCCAGCCCATTGACGGCACCGGCCACAATTCCCATCAGAAGAAAGCCGCCTGCCATTTCATTCAGCCACCACCCCCACGCTTGAACACCGTAGAGGATGACCCCAAAGATCATGACAGACAGGAGTACGGTTGTCTGGTGCTTCGAATTCAGCGTGTGATCATCGAGGGTGTCTTCCAAGTGCTCGTCAGGCAGATCAGCGACAAGGGACTGAGATGGATCCTGCCGGATCCGTGCGCCGTAGCGCAGTACATGGCCCACGGTCAGAATCATGCAACTGAAGAAGAAGACGATTCGCAGGGACATCCCACTGTTCAACGGTAGGCCGGCAATACTCTGGGCAATATTGACCGTGAAGGGATTGGTGGTGGCAGCTGCAAAACCCATATCGGCCGCAAGCATCACCATGGCGAGTCCGAACACCCGATCGTAGCCCAATCGATTCGCAATCATAAGGAAGACGGGCACCAAGGGGATGAACTCCTCCCCCATGCCAAGCGTCGAACCGCCGACGGCGATGACGAACATGATCAGGATCGTGGCGCTTGCCGAGGAGTGCCCCACCCGGTCAAGGATGAATTTCACGGTCGCCGGAATCGTTCCCGTTCGCTGGAGGATACCGAACGTGCCCCCGATCAGGAAAATGAAAAAGATGATATCCGCCGACTTCTCCATGCCCCGTGGGATGGCCGTCAGGAATCCTTGCAGGCTCACCGGCGCCGCGGCGTCCTCGCCGGTTGCCTCAGGATCGCCGAGCAATACGCCCTTCAGTGTGACGACTTTTGGCAAAGGTTGATAGGTCTTGGGCAGCACCACTTCACGCGTGGTATTGGCGACCTTCTGCTCCTGTCGTTCATACGATCCAGATGGCACAATGTAGGTCAGGACTGATGCAAGCAGAACCACGACCGTCAGCAAGCCACAAACATGAGGAAGCTGGATTCGCCACTTCATTGCATCGATACTCCTTGCCGGCGTGTGAGATGATCAGATCCGGACCCGAAAGCGGGTACATTGCGAACAACAAATTAACAGATGGCACATTCAAATCCTTGAAGGCGCTTCGAGCATGCTATATGGTCGTCACAGATTTGGAAACGGCTCGCGATCGTAGGCCCCCTGTTACGTGTACAATGTAGAGCCCGAACCCGGGGCTCGACTCATCAAGCTGACTCCAAATCCTGTTTGAAGGACGCGATCCGAGGCCCCTTCTGAGGAACGATGCGTTGACTCGTGCCGCCCGATGGCTCTCCAGCCCCCACCTGCCGACGGCAGGTATCTTCCTGGCAATCCTTATCTGTTCGCCTTCTATTTGGCATGGTTGGCAAGTTGATGATTACACACATCAACTGTCGATTGTTGGCCACCCCGACATTCCTGAATTCCAGCGACCGTTCAGCCTGCTCTTTGACTTCGTCGACGGAAAGCCTGGAACCGTTACGTCCATGATGGAGCAGGGACGACTTCCCTGGTGGACGAACCCCGAGCTTAAACTGTCCTTCTATCGCCCGGTCACCGGGTTCACGCACTGGCTCGATTACCAACTTTGGCCCGCGTCACCAGCCTTGATGCACATTCACTCGCTGGTCTGGTTCGCTCTTGCGATCTACCTGACGTGTGTGTTGTACCGCACATTGCAGTTCTTGGGATTGACCGGGTGGGTAGCTTG
>JBMYUM010000244.1:0-6443 GCA_049605375.1 Phycisphaerae bacterium
TAAATGACATTCAATGGCACCCCGCCGCGCTGGAATTCCTGCAACACCTCGACGATCTCCGGATCGCGACGCGTAAAATCAGCCTTCATCGGAATCACACCCAACTCGCTCATCAACTGGCGAACCTCCGCGGTGTCGACGGTTGCCTTCTTGTTGGCAATACAAGTTGCACACCAGGTTGCGGTGAAGTCGACGAACACCGTATGTCCATCAGCGGCAAGCTGCTCCGGCAGACCCTTTGACCAGTTCTTCCAGGGAATCGAGCTGGCCCATTGCTCAGGCGGAATGCATCGCTGCGACTTGGTCCTGCGTTGGACGAGGCCGCCCTTTGAAACCAGGCAGGCCAGCCCTTCGGAAACCTGTTCGATGTTGGTCATGATCTCGTCGATGCGGGCCTGATACTCTTCACCCTGTTCACTCTCAAGGCACGCCAGACCGTCAGTGACCGATTCCGCACTGATTTGAGTGACGTCCAGACAATCCGATGAGCCTTCCGAACAGGTCTCACAGCAGGCGCGAGCCTTTGATGTTTCGTAGGACCTCGCCATCAGATCATCCAACGGTGCCGCATAGCTGAAATTGAAAAACCAACCTCCGAAGACAATGGTGAGTGCCATCGCCCAGGCACCAAGGCGGTTGGGGAGCGGCGTGAGCGGCGTCTGCATGCCCAGAATCCAGACCGCCAGACCGACAAATGCCAGGAAGGACATCACCCAAACGAGACCCTCTGCCCCGATCAGATCCTTCAAAGGCCATGCCAGCCAGACCACAGTCCCCATCAGAATGAAACCCATGAACTGCTTGAATCGTTCCATCCACATGCCCGGCTTCGGCATGAATTTCAACCACGCCGGCTGCCATGTCAGCAACACATACGGGAATGCCATGCCGATGCCGGCAGCGGCAAAAATCGCGAAGAGAACCAGCGGTGTCGCGCTGGGATTCAACGCCACTCCAAGGGCAGAACCCAGGAACGGGGCCGTACAGGGCGTGGCAAGAATCGTAGCGAGCACACCCTTCATGAATGCGCCCAACAACCCTTCGCGCTCCTCAGCAGCAGACATCTGCTGAACCGCAGCGCCGGGCAACGTCACCTCGAACACACCGAACAACGAAAGCCCGAACGCAAAGATGATCGAAGTCATGATGATCACCACCGTCGGACTCTGAAACTGGAAGCCCCAGCCAATACCGCCAATACCGACCCAGTCCTTCAAAACGATGATCACGGTTGCCAACGCAAGAAAACTGAGAACGATGCCGGCAGCAAAGGTCAAACCAAGCATGAAGACCCGTCGCGGACTCTCACCGGCCTGTTGCACAAAACTGAGAATCTTGATCGAAATAACCGGCAGCACACACGGCATGATGTTGAGAATCAAACCACCGACGAGCGCAAAACCAAGCCAGGGAATCAGGGTGGTCAGCGTCATCGCAGGCGGACCCGCCTCTTCCTGCGCCTCAGCTGTCGATGCACCGTCAGTCTGACTCGAAGCAACCTCCGTCGTTACCGGCTCCGAGACAGCAGAATCATCGCCACCACCGGTGGCGTCCTGGGTGGCATCGCCGGCAATAGCGGCGACCGTTTCTTCATCCGCCGGATCAGCATCGGCAAACATCGAAGCGTCGATGTCGGTCGCTTCCGACGTGTCCTCGAAACCTACCTTGTCGGCACCATCTTCCCCCAACAAGGCGTTCGTGCAGTCACGCGTCGCGCCGGCCGATCGGATAGCCTCCGAAAGTGTCTCGGGTCGACCGGCCAACTTGATCGGCAAGAGAATCGCTTCATCCGGATTACCCGGCGGATAAACAACGGCCAGCGGCGGCCCCTTTCGACCGAAGGATTCGATGAACTGACGAACATCTTCCTGATAGTTGCTGTAGTCGGCTGAAAGCGGCACGACGCAAAGCTGATCGAGTAGCTCACGAACTTCGTGCGTCTGAAGCATCTCGCGATTCGTTTTGCACGCCCCACACCAATCGGCCCAGACTTCGACAAAGACGATGTGCCCATCCATCGCAAGCTGTTCCGGCAAGCCCGGCACCCACGGCTGCCACGGAATGTCGTCTCCCATTTCTGCGAGCTTCTTCGCCTTCTCGATCAGATCATCCGTAGCCGCCTTCTGACTCTTGACCGTGTGCTTGAAACTGATGGCGTTCGGCGGATAACACTGACCGCCATCGGTGCAAACCTGGTAGGTAACCAGACCGCTGAAATCAAACCGGCCATTCTCCGGCGCCTCATCGATCTCCATCGGAATCGTGATATCAAACTTCCCTGCAAACTCGCTGAGCTTGCCAAGGTACTGCACCTCACGGAGTTTCGGCTTGGGATACTTCGGTGCGTTTGCGGTGACCCCGGGCACAGGAGCAAGGAACACATCCGTTGCCACGAAAGACTCCATCGTGGGCTTGTTGGATTGAATGTGATGCCCTTTCGTGACATCAACCGTCAACGTGAGGTCAAAGCGTCCCCCCTGCTTGAACGCAGGCTTCTTCACGCCCGGTGAAATCGAAATGTACTTGCTGTTGCCCTCCGGCTGTGATCGTCGCGCCTGCTCGAACAGTTCCTTCTCGGCAGGCTCCGCCGTAGTCGACACCGGCAACGTGAGCGACAGATCTTTGTCACCCAGAATGCACTGTTCCTTGCAGACAAGATAGCGCAGCTTGCCTTTGAATTCCGCCTGGGAACCCTTGAACGTATCCGGCACCATCACCGGCGCCGTCAAGATGACTTCGCCATCATGAACGTTGGTCGTCAGACCGATCTTGTCCACGTAACGGCGCGGGGTGGGAAAAACGAGATCGCCAACGCGAACGCCATCCGGTAACGTCCAGGTAACACGCGGCGGCATACCCGCATCACCGCTGTTGATCCAGTAAATGTGCCATCCATCTTCAATCTGAAAACGGATCGCCAGTTCGAATGATTCGCCCGGAACAACCGCCGTGGTCGACGCCTTGAGATCAATGTCCACCTTCGGCTTCTTAATGTTCTGCCCAAACTGCCCCCATGCCGGGGTGATATCCGCGGCCAGGACCGAGAGCCCAATCGCCAAGGCCAGTTTGCACGTGATATTCCGCATTTTCATCCTCACAAGGTTCCGAAGATCCAGATCAGGGAGTACCGCCAGTTCGCCACGCAGGAAGTTCAGCTTCCCGTGCGACCTGCGCGAGTCCCGCCAGCGCAACCGACAACGAACAGGTCGAACCGGTTCACGCAGCTGTTACGCTAACGGTCGACCCTTGCAGCGTCCGCATGCACCGCATCGCTCCAACCACCTTGGAGCTTCCCAGGTCGAGAACACGAGTATACTTGCAACTATTTCAACGGCAGCCGCCTCCAGTCGGGTTAGTGACGAATCCGTTACCCCCGGCGCCATATTCAGTCCGAAAAAACTGTTCGAAAACGGGCGCCCCTGTTCGGGCGCCAACCGCTCTTCGTCTCGAAACGGAACAGGGAGGTCCGATATCTCCCGAATTGACCACGACCATCGATTTCCTATAATCTGGGCTGGAATTAATCCGCCAGGGGCTTCGCATGTAAGTCTCTCGGCGATTGTGGTTTGCGTTTGGCAATCAACAGTTCTGGAGATGAACGCCGGAACTGTGCGGACGGGGGTCGGCCACCAGCCAACCCCCTGTAAAGTCTGGTTTGGCAGGATTTTAGAAACGAACCTGCCCACTATCGAACGAACACGGAATAACAAGTACGGAACATCGGGCATGTTGGCGGTCAGGTCATTCGACATGACATCATGGTTGCGTCCTTCAGACGACGGTACCCCGCCGGGTCCACATGTAGCGATTTGGAACATCATGTTCCTGCTACGGTGGGTTCAATCGGCGGTTATCGCTGTCTGTCGTCGCGCGGCAAGCCGGGCGTGGTCTCCGGTCCAGATTTCACGGGGCCAGAACGAACGCGCCGGTCTGCACTTCGCTTTTCAGGCGGCCAACAGAACATCCGGGATCTCGACCTTCCACAAGCCATCGCGTCTTGTGGCCTACGGGTCTGAGTCTCCAGGCGTGGACCAACGGTCACGTCAAGTCCGGCGATCTGGTCGATTCCGGTTGATCAATGCTACCCGTCATGCGTTTTTCATTCGTACGAGCGTGGGCACGACCCGACTTCGTCGCCTCGATTTCATTCAGGGCATTCGAAACGGATCAACGGACACCGATTCATTGCATGTACGATTCGCTCCCGTCAACGTGGTCAATACCGCTCATGATGGAGGCGATCCTCAGATGGCAATGCGGGGTCTTCGAACTCGCAGGAACAGGTAGCCGCTGATCGTCGGCCACCCTCCTTCGTTTCTACGCGAAATCTGCCAGTCGTTTCCGATGCGGTGGCGCAGCGTTTGGTCGCCTGCGACCTGATGCCACCGATTGCACATTCGGGGTCTGTTGTGCCGTTTCCGGTGTCATGACACCGGCCGCCTGCAGTGTTCCGAATGGATCGGAGATCGGCCCTGCTTCATCTCACCCGCGAAGCCGAACACACCACATCTGTTACCGTCAATTCGATGCTGAAAACAATCGGCATCGTGGTGGATCGAATAGCATGGAATTCATCATTCTCTTGCCCCTGGCGCAGACCATCAGCAAGGTCATGCTGGCACAGGGAGGCAATACCGGAACGTCCTTTACCAACGCCCTGTTCTTTGGCGGGCTTTGTGCCGTCGTCGGATGGTTCGGCCGTTTTCTCACCGATCGATTTCTGAACCGCGCCAAGCTTCAGGCGGCACGCGATGAAGTCGAACGAATCCTCAGCGAGGCGCGGACCGAAGCCGACGTCAAGCGAAAGGAAGCCGAGGTCGACGCCAAGCGCGAATACCTGAAAGGCCAGGAAGAACTTCGAAAAGAAGGCGACGCCTTACGGGGCGAAGTCAAAGAAGTCGAAAAGCGACTCGCCAAGCGCGAAGACAACCTTGAAGCCAAACTCGATACGCTCGAAACCAAGGAACGGAACCTTGAAGACGCGAGAGAAAAACTTGGCAAACGCGCTGACAAACTCGAAAAACGAGAAGCTGAAGTGGAAGAGTTGCTGGCCGAACGAAGGGACCAGCTGCTGAAAATCTCTCGCCTTTCAGCCGACGATGCGCGTGCCATCGTCCTGGAAGATCTCAAGCACGAACTTGAGCATGAATCCGCCGAGATGATTGAAGCCGCCGTTTCCGCTTCGAAAGACGAAGCAGCGATGCGCGCCCGTGAGATCACGCTGACGGCCATCCAACGCTACGCAACAGAACATACGTGCGATACGACAGTCTCAACGGTGGATATTCCGTCCGACGACATGAAGGGTCGCGTCATCGGCCGTGAAGGCCGAAACATCCGCGCGTTTGAACGCGCCACCGGCGTTGATGTCATCGTCGACGACACGCCGGGCGTGGTCGTGGTCAGCGCCTTTGACCCGGTCCGACGCGAAACGGCACGACGAACGCTTGAGCGACTGGTCAATGACGGGCGGATTCACCCCGGCCGCATCGAAGAACTCGTCGAGATTGTCGGAAAGGAATTGTCCGAAGAGCTGCTCGAGATCGGAAAGAAAGCCGCGGTCGAAGCCAACGTCGGTGGTCTGCACCGAAAGGTCCTCGACCTGTTGGGCCGACTTCGCTACCGCACCAGTTACGGCCAGAACGTGCTCCAGCACAGCCTCGAAGTCGCCTACCTCTGTCAGGTAATTGCCGATGAATTGGGACTCGACGGGCGGCTCGCGCGTCGTTGCGGCCTGCTGCACGACATCGGCAAGGCTATCGACCACGACGTTGAAGGCAGCCACCCCAAGGTCGGCGCAGACTTCTGCAAGCGTTTCAAGGAACGACCGGAAGTACTCAACGCGATTGAAGGTCACCACGGTGACGTGCCGTCGATCAGCCCCTATACACCGATCGTCATGGCGGCCGATGCCATCAGCGCGTCACGCCCTGGCGGTCGCCGCGAGTCGCTGGAGCGTTACGTCCAGCGCCTTCAGCAGTTGGAAGAAATCGCCAAGACACCGGAAGGCGTTAAGGAGGCCTTCGCCATCCAGGCCGGTCGCGAGATTCGCGTGATCGTAGACGCCAAGCGCATCGACGACGCCATGGCCGCCAAGGTGTCGCGCGATATCGCCAAAGAGATCGAAGAAAACATGACGTTCCCCGGTGAAATCCGCGTGACCGTACTCCGTGAAGTCAGAGCGATCAGTACCGCCAAGTAAGCGTAAACAGGAACGACCAACACGACTGCGAAAGGTGCCGGTCGAGCAGCATGGAAATCAACGTATTGTGTGTGGGTGATGTAGTCGGCAATCCGGGCCGGCAGATTCTCCGTCGTGGCCTCGACTATCTGCGAGCAAAACACCAGATCGACTGCGTCGTTGTGAATGCGGAAAACACCGCCGGCGGTTCAGGGCTGACATCCCAGCTGCACGATAAACTTCGACGGTACGGCGTCGACCT
>JBMYUM010000245.1:0-6438 GCA_049605375.1 Phycisphaerae bacterium
TTGAGGGCAATGTGGATCGCCATATCAGCGGGAACGGACGTGTTTCCGGACCCCATTCATGGCTTGGTGGCGGCGGCGTCCGGTCGCTGGCGGTTCTTGCCATTGTGATTGGATTTGCGCCGTTGACCGTTCTGGCTCAGCCTTGGGGTGCCAATCCGGCGGGTTCTGGGCAGCCGGTAACGCTTTATTGCAGCATCGACGAGCCGTTTGGACGCATGGTGCTCGACAAATTCATGAAGAAGACCGGCATTCCGGTCCGTGTCGAGTTTGATACCGAGGCAGGCAAGACGACGGGTCTGTTTCGGAAAATCATGCTGGAGAAGCAATCGGGTTCGCCGCGGGCCGACGTGTTCTGGTCGAGCGAGTTGTTCAATACGATTCTGCTCGCACGCAGGGGGGCGTTGCAGCCGTACGAATCACCCTCGGCGTCGGACATTCCCCAGCGATACAAGGACGAAGATCATCATTGGACGGCCCATGCGTTGCGTGCACGCGTCCTCGCTTACAACCCCAAGATTGCACAACCGGAAGGTTCTTTCAGCTGGGAGACGCTCGGCGGGGAGTCCATGGCGCGCTATACCGCCATGGCGAATCCTCTCTTCGGTACGACCCGCGGGCATGTGGCGGCGATGTTCGCCCTCTGGGGTGAGGACCGTGCTCGCAAATTCCTGACCGGTTTTCGGAAGGGGGACGGCTTTATCGCAGACGGCAACAGTGCGGCGGTTCGCAAGATTCTTGCGGGTGATCGGCCTTTTGCCATGACGGATACGGATGATGTGTGGGTTGCGAAAGAGAGCGGAGCAGAGATCGAAATGATCTATCCGGACATGGGTGACGGCGGCACGTTGCTGATTCCCTGTTCGGTGGCGATGATTGCCGGTCGTCCTGAAAACGAGAACGCGAAGAAGCTGGTTGACTACTTGTTGTCGCCGGAAGTCGAGCGGCTTCTTGGGCAGAGTTCGTCGCGGAACATTCCGGTTCGTCAGTCCGAGCGAAATCGACTCGATATGAAGCTTCCTCCTGAAACCAAGGTGAGCTTTGAGAAAATTGTCGATATGTTGGAGGTTTCGGAGCGGAGCGTGCGCGATATTCTGCTGCGGTGAATGAAGAACCGAAGCCATATCATCCAGATTCCTGTACGCCGGCCGGCGGCGTACAGTCCTTCCTGCTGACGGCAGCTCGATCATTGGTCGTGATGGTGGTGATGGCTGCCGTCGTCTGGCCGATGGTCGCGTTGACGCTGGTATTCGTCGCCGGCATGGGGGCCGCACCGGCCGTGGTGGACGGGCCTTCTAATGGTGCCACATCCGTTCGTTTTCTTGATTCACGTCTCGCTGCGCTTGCCTGGCATACACTGCAGCTTGTCGTTCCGGCGACGCTTCTCGCGTCGTTGATGGGGATCGGTGCGGCAGTCGCGTGGATGCGTTGTGGTGTCCGCGTACGTGCCATTTTTCTCGGTGGGATGTTGGGTGTCCTTCTTTGCGCTCCCATGGTGTTTGCGTTTGCCTGGAACGGCGTATTTTCCTCCCTGTTTCCTCCGGTTGTGCCCGAGCAGAAGATCATCATTTCCGATGATGTGCCACCGCCGCCGGTGGTTGTCCGTGCTCCGTCCCAGATTCCAGCGGGTATGCGTTGTGTTGCCTTCTGGGCGATGTGGGCCTGGCCGATTCCTGCGATCGGATTCGCTCTGGGCTGGATTGGGCGAGGCCGCGTTATCGTTGAGGCAGCGTCGCTTGAGATGCCGTATTGGCGTGCGGTCCATATGGTTCTCTGGCGTGCGATGCTTCCGTGGTTGCTTGTGCCTGCTTTTGTCGTTTTCATTCTGCTGCTGAATGACTACAGCGTGCCGCATGCCTGTGGCCTTGTCGTGTATGGAACGGAATTGCTGGCCTGGTCGACGCAATCGACGGACGTTCGCGATGCGCTTTATCCTGCTTTGCCTCAGCTGCTGTTGCTTCTGCTCGTTGGTTATCCCCTGTGGCGTACGGTGCGATCGCTTCTTTCGGATGAGATGGAGGAAAGCGGTCTGCGTCCGCGCGGGTCTTGGATCGGGTTGCTGGTCGTGAGCCTTCTGCTGGTCGTGACGTGGTTCGCGCCGATGGTGCTGCTGGTCGTTCGGCTGGGGAGTGTCGCGGCAGTTGGGGAGACGTGGCGGGTCTACGGTCGAGACATCGTTCTTACTGTACTGCTTGCCTGGTCTGCCGGATTGGTCAGCGTAGGGGTTGGTCTTGCGTTGGGTCGTGCGACGTCGGCTCGTTGGTCCTGGCGAGGTTGGCTGATGGCGGGCTTTCTGCTGTTTGGCTTCTTGCCGGGGTCGATCGTGGGCGTTTCCATGATTGCAGCGTACAATCGGCCGTGGTTCTTTTGGATCTACGATGGTTGGGCGATTGTCGGGTTGGCTTATCTGGCACGGTATGGGTGGATCGGCTGCATGGCGGGTTTGCTCATGCATTCGAAGCGTTCACGTCGCCTGGATGAGCAGGCTGAAGTGGATGGTGCGGGTGACTGGCAGGTACTCCGATGGATGCAGCTTCCCCGGTTTGGTCCGTTGATGCTCGGGGTTTCGTTTGTCATTGGTGCGCTGGCTATTGGTGACGTGACGGCATCCAGCCTGGTCCGAACGCCGGCGTTTTCACCGGTGGCGCATATTATGATCGAGAAGTTCCACCGATTTGAGGATGCCATCTTGGTGGCACTTTGTCTGTTCGTCGCGGTGAGTGCGATTCCCGCGGCACTATCATTCTGGTTCCTGATACGGCGAAACAGCTGATGGCGATCGTTCGCGTGGAGAATCTGGCGAAGCACTACCGTGTGCATCAAAAGCCCGAGGGGCTGGGGGCTTCGATCCGCGCGCTATTCAAGCGAACATACCGGCAAGTCCGCGCGGTTGACGGAATTTCTTTCGAGATCGAACCGGGCGAGATGGTCGGGTTTCTGGGGCCCAACGGTGCAGGGAAGACGACGACGCTGAAGATGCTGAGTGGATTGATTTATCCGTCCTCGGGATCGGCATCCGTGTTGGATTTTGTGCCGTGGGAAAGGAAGAACGAATATCGTCGCCAATTCGCATTATTGATGGGACAGAAGAACCAACTGTGGTGGGACTTGCCGGCCGCGGAGAGCTTTCGTCTTCACAAAGAAATTTACGGCATCGAGGATGATCAGTTTGGTCAGGTTCAGGGCGAACTGACGGAGATGCTCGATGTTGCGAAGCTGATCCACCAACCCGTTCGCGAGCTGAGCCTCGGCGAGCGGATGAAGATGGAGTTGATTGCTGCGTTACTGCATTCGCCGCAGGTGCTGTTTCTTGATGAGCCGACGATTGGTCTGGACGTTGTTGCGCAAACGACGATTCGACGGTGCTTGCGCGAGTATAACGATCGTCGTGGCGTGACGGTCATGTTGACAAGTCACTATATGCAGGATGTTGAGGCGATTTGCGATCGCGTGATCGTCATCAACCACGGTCGTATTGTCCACGACGGTGGTTTGCAGGCGATGAAGGATCGGTTCGCCGACTATAAGATTTTGCGCATACAGTTTGAAGGCGAACTGCCGGAGGGTATCGAGGCGTTCGGTGAGTTGCTGAAAGTGGATTCACCCAACGTCGATCTCAAGGTGGCTCGGCGTGATGCCGCGCGATGTGCGGCGGAACTGCTGGGTGTTCATGCGATTCACGATATCTGCATCGAAGATCCACCGATTGAAGATGTGATCGCTGATGTGTTTGCCGGTGGTGCTGACGATGGTGTCACGGTATCCGCCCAGGTGGCGTCCGATGCGTAAGTACTGGGTCATCTTTACGGTTGCTCTGTCGGAGCGACTGGTTTACCGCACAGATTTTTTCCTCTCGACGTTTTTGCGTTTCATTCCGATCATCACGACGATTCTTCTCTGGGATGCGATTTACAAGGGCGCCGAGCGCGAGACGATCGGTGATCTGACCTATGGGCAGATTGTGGGTTACTACCTGCTGGTCATGGTGTCTCGGGCGTTCGGTTCCATGCCGGGATTGGCTTCAGGGATCGCACGCGATATTCGTGATGGTGAGTTGCGCAAATATCTGCTGCAGCCGATCGACTATCTCGGTTACCTGATTACGCTGCGAGCGGCGCACAAGCTGATCTACTTCGTGATGGCGGCGACGCCGTACGCGATCGTTTTCTACATGTGCCAACAGTATATGCCGGGCTGGCCATCGCCGGTTCAGTTGGGCTGGATCGTGGTGACGCTGGTGCTGGCGTTCATGATCGGGTACGCCGTGAATTCTCTCGTCGGGCTTGTTGGATTCTGGTTCCTTGAGATCGGAAGTCTATTGAGCTTGCTCATGAGTGCCCAGTATTTCCTCAGTGGCCACATGTTCCCGCTGAGTCTTCTTCCGGACTGGATTCGCGGGCTGGTGTATGCTCTTCCCTTTGCTTATGAAACCTACTTCCCGACACTGATTCTGTTGCAGAAGGTGGATAACGCCGGCGCGGCACGGATTGTGGGTGTCCAATTGGCATGGGTGATTGCGTTGCTGTTGATCGGGCGTTTGGTCTGGCGTCAGGGGCTGAAGCGTTACGCTGCTTTTGGGGGGTGATGATGCGTTATCTTCGAATCCTCCGTCGGTTCATGGCGAACAGTCTCATACGGGAGATGAGCTTTCGGGCACATTTCGTATCGGAGATTGCCGGGCATCTGATCTGGATTGTTCTCTTGCTCACGTTCGTCGGCATCATGTACGGTCAGACGAAGGAGATCCAGGGGTGGAGTCGCTATCAATACGTGTTCTTGCTGGGCACGCACATGGCGATCACGCGGTTGTTCGAGACTTTCTTTTTCGGCAATTGCTGGCGTGTCAGTGAACTGGTGCGTTCCGGGAACCTCGATTTTGTGCTGGTGCGTCCGGCTAGTGCGCAGTTCCTATTGAGCCTGGAACGGATTGACTACTCTGCGCTGGCGAATGTTCCGGTGGCGCTGATCCTCTGTACATATGGCGCCATTAACCAGGGTGTTGAGATTACCGCGATCAAAGTCGTGCTCTTTTGCCTGTTGATTGTATCCGGCGTGATTACGCTCTATTCCCTGTTGTTCATGTTTGCGATTACGAGCGTATGGATGATTCGTCAAACAGGGATTGACCATCTCTGGTTCTATGCCATGAGCCTGGCACGTTATCCCGCGGACATTTACCGCCCGTTTGTGGGTGGGGCGTTGTTCTTCCTGCTTGTCTTTGTCGTGCCGATCCTGATGGTCTCCAACCTTCCGGCGACGGTGATGGTGCGGACGTTCAGCCCGTGGATGGTGGGGTACGTGATGTTCCTCAGCCTGGTGTTTCTGGGCTTGTCATCGGTGGTGTTTCAGTACGCGATTCGGTCGTATCGATCGGCGAGTTCGTGAGGTATGGAGGTCGTTCAGCATGCCCGAATCCTGCCGCGAAATCTCTTATGACGATTGGATTCGGCATGTCTTCGACTTTCCGCCGGAAGATCCAGCGTGGTTTCATCGAGAAGATTCGCAGGGTGGGGGGTGGTATCCAAAAGATTTCTCCGAACCCTTGCTCGCATACATGACGCGATTCTTCAAGGATGCCGGTTCCGTTCTCAGCTGTTACCGCCGAAGACAGATCGATGATGGTCTGTCCTATCTGGTGGGAGCGTCAGATTTCCTGCAAGAGATCAAGAATGATGCCTTGGCATTGGAAGATCGTTTGACCTGCGTCAATTCAATGTTCCTTCTATATCGTGATTTGATGGCGCCTATGTATGGCGACAGTCTCCAGTCATGTCCGAATTCAATGTTGACCATCGGGTTTACACTCGACATGAACAATCTCTACACCAAGGCGCTGCGACAGAGAAGGTCGGGTAGGGATCTGTGGTTTGCGTGTTACATGTGGTGGGATGTCATTCCCGTTTATGGGGGGATGGATTGCGCCGGTCATCGGGAATTAGGAGCCGCCGTTTTGCGTTTGTTTGACCGAGTGCTTCGTGAGATTCAAGTCGAATCGTGTGTTGAGAGCGTGTTGCATGGTTGTGGTCACTGGTATCGCTACTACCCGGATGACGTCGAACGGATCATCTCATCCTACATTTCGCGCCGTCCAAAAATCTCAGCGTGGTTACGTTGCTATGCCGAAGCTGCCCGGCGCGGAAATGTGCTGTAGGATTTCAAAGAAGTTAGATTCCCCTCCAAGAGGTGCGGTTTGCCCGCCACACCTGTCTCGTGATCAGGGACTTGGATTCTGGCGAGGCATCATGCTTGGACTTTGTCCAAGCATGGCACCCGCATCTCTAGGAAATCGGTCATTTCCCAATCGTGGCTACCGATTCTCAGTTGCTTCGGCTCCACCAAGTGCTGGTATTCGTACCAAACGTGGAACGAGCATTTTGCATATCGCGATCGGTCAAGGCCGGTTATGATGAAGGGTCGTGCCACGAACTAACAGCATATCTT
>JBMYUM010000246.1:0-6368 GCA_049605375.1 Phycisphaerae bacterium
TGTCGAAGATGGCCGATCACGATCACGCGGAAGTTGCGATGCAGTGCCGGTTGTGTGCGGGGCCGGTGCGTTTCGGATTGGTAAATCACACAAGACTTGTCGTGCATGCGCCTGGGGACTTCATCCAGGCCGCGTTCCTGTAGCACGACGAGTTGATCGGCAAGTTCGAGTGATCGTTGTGCGGACTTGTTCGATCGGATGTCACGATAGAGGTCCGTTCCCGTGAGTATGAGGACGATCGGTCGTTCCGGGTATTTTCGACGAAACGAGGCGATGCTTCCGGCGCTGTGCCTGGCATGCAGGGCGACGAGCAGGTCGGTTTCCCGGTGGTAGAGATCATCGGGCGACGTGATTCTGGCCTGGCATCCAAGTTGCGTCAGTATTTTTGCCCATCGTGTGGCCGAAATCCGGTTGCCGTATTGGGAGTTGGTCGGCACGGGGCAGGTGATGCTGATTTTCGTTGGTAAGGAGCGACGTCTGTCTGCTTGGTGAGGCATATTCACGATCAGCGTTGGGGCGGATGTCCGATTGCACACAATCGCACGGCATTCGCAATGTACCGGATTCGTTGCTTCAAGACCATGCATTCCTGATCTGGGGATTGTATCTGCCCTGGATTAACTCTCGTCTCGAATTTGCGGTGTCGGGCCGGAGCGGGACGGCAAAAGTCGAGAATTTTCGCGGACTCTGAAAGGTCTGCATCCTTCATGGACAAAACGCTGTGAGTGCATTCGGTGCCGGCGTGTGGTCGGCTCGGCAGAACACAGAGCGGGCGGAGCCAACCGTTGCTCCGACTTCAATTCGGAGAGAAGGATGATGAGAACCAAGAATCTGCATGGTGTGTGGTATGGCGTATGGGGTGTAAGTCTGGTCCTGGGTTTTTGCATTCACGGGTGTGGCAATGGGCCTTTGGGGGATGACAACGTCGGTGGTGGCAGTATCGGCAGCGCGGGGCGCGGTCGGGAATCCGAGCGGCGTGTCCGGTTTGACGATCTACCGGATGGTGGCAGCCGTGGCCCGTTAGCGGACTTTTCCGTACGCACTCGCTGGCAGAAGCAGAACATCACCTACTACATCGTCAATGAGACGACTGACATGGACCCGCAGGTTGTACGGGATGTCTTCACCGAGGCGTTTGCCACGTGGGCCGACGTTGTCCCATTGACGTTCACGGAAGTGGATCGACCTGATCAGGCTGACATGGTCATGGGATTCGGCTCGGGTGATCACTGTGAGCTTTATGATGCAAGTGGTAATTTCTGTTCCGACGCGGCGTTTGACGGTCCGTCCGGAACGTTGGCTCACTGTTACTTCCCACCTGGCAGTGGCGGCCCGAATGCGGGTGACTGTCACTTCGACGAGGCCGAGCTATGGACCGGCGACAATGATCCTTCCGGTAGTGAGACCCGTCTTCTTGAAACCGCCATTCATGAGTTGGGGCATGGTCTCGGGCTTGCGCACAGCGAAGATCCTGAGGCGATCATGTTTCCGAATTACGATCCCTTCAGTCCGAGTTTGCAGTTGATGCCTGATGATATCGCCGGCATTCAGAGTCTCTATGGTTCGGGGGACGGCAATGTTGATCCGCGTCAGGGTGATCGTCCCGAGCAGCCTCGTGAAGATGACATTCCGGGCGTGGGTGGTCAGCCGGTAGAAGGCGATAGTGACGGCGATGGAATTGATGATGCGACCGAGATTTATATGGTCGGTACGGACCCTTACGCGTTTGATACAGACGGAGACGGGCTGAGCGACTTTGAGGTGGTTTTCTGGCTGAATCCGCTTAACCCCGATTCGGATGGCGATGGTATGTCAGACGGTGAAGAGGTTGCCAATGGAACAGATCCGCTTACACCGGATCTTGGTGGCGGGGCGGTCGGCCTCGAGGGTGTTTATGTTGGTCGTGATGCTGCTGGTTCCGGACTGGTGTTTGAGGTTGGCCGCGACGGGTCTCTTGTCGGTCTGTTGTCCGTCATGCAATGGGGCGAGCCATTGGATTGGGAACTCTATGGTGGTGTCGGGCCTGATGGTGACGTGCTGATGATCTCATGGGACAGTTTCTTTGTCCTCGAGGGTGTCATTCAGAATGGCGTGGCGTCGGGTGATCTGTACACGATGAGTGGTTATGTCGGTCGATGGGACGCATCCGTCGAGGGTGCCACGGGTGGCAACGGTGGCGGATGCGACGATTCATGCCCATTTGCTTTTGACGGCGAGTGTGATGATGGTCGTCCGGGTGCGGTGACGAATGCGTGTCCTTCTGGGACGGATTGCAACGATTGTGAGGGTGGTGGTGTGCCGGTTGGAGGTGAAGGCGATGACTGCAATGATTCGTGTCCGTTCGCATTTGACGGCGAGTGTGATGATGGTCGTCCGGGTGCGGTGACGAATGCGTGTCCCTCGGGGACAGATTGTAACGATTGCGCGGGTGGCGCGAATAATGCTCTGTTCAAGTCTGCAGACGGTGTTCGTGTTGAGAAGTCTCAGGGTGTTGATCAGCGTCGGGTTCTGCGTAAGCGAATCACTCTTTTGAAGGAGAGTTCCCGCCGAAAGGGTATTCTTGGCGTCAAGCGTCGTGGTTCCATGGACGTCTATCAGCCGGTTCCCGCTCATCGCGGCCATGTGCATCATCCGGTTCTTGAGAATGTGATGGTTGGACATGATCACCATCACCATCATGATCACTAGTTAAGCTGCTTGGTGAGATTGAATCTGCAGAGGCGCAGCGGGCGTAGGACGTCTGTTGCGTCTTTTTGTTGCTGCTTCTCGGGCGATCGGAAGTGATTAAGGTCGTGTCTGATCTGGGGTCTATGGCGGTGTCGTTGCATGTTGGAGGCGATGCGCGAGTTGCTTAGTCAGGTGCGTGTTGGATTTTCTTCTGGATTTGCCTCTTGCTAACGGCTGTTTCCAATCCACTCGGTTGGTATCCTGTCAGCGGGGTTTCACGTGCGCCGTGTGTGTGCGTTCGGGCCGAGGTTGTGCGTGGGCGCGAAAAGCGTTGTGGCGATTTTCATTGTGGGATGGAGCCGTATGCCGAAGGAATTGGAAGCAGACATTGCCGTTCTTGAGCGAGAGTTGGATTCGGTGCTTCGTTGTCACCTGGGTGATGGGCATCTGGATCTGCTGCGAAGGTTGCGTGACGAGGCGACAGTGCTCTGTGCGTCTTCGCGAGAGGCGTGCTCCTTACCTGACGATTCGTTGTTTCGCCAGCTTGAGACGTCTCAAATTCGAGATGTGTTGAAGTCGGAGACGCTTCGTTTTCATTTGCTCAACCTTGCTGAGAAGCTTGCCATTGTACGTGTCAACCAGAATCGGGAGCAGCGAGCTTCAGCGGAGGCGCCACGTGGGGAGTCGATTGCTGCGGCGATCGCTTCGCTGAAGGCCGACGGTTGTTCGCCGTCGCGTGTCCATGAGATTTTGAACCGGCTCGATATCCAACCCACGTTGACCGCGCACCCAACGGAGGCACGTCGTCGCGTCATCTTGTTGAAACAGCAGCGGATTGCTGCGTGCATGGCGAATTTACGTCGTGACGATTTGACTCGTGCGGATCGTGCGAAGTACTCACGTGAGCTCGCTCATCTGGTTGAGTTGCTGTATGCGACGGATGAGGTCAGGGCGGAGCGATTGCATGTCGCCGAGGAAGTTCGCAATGGTCTCTATTTTTTGACGACGTCGATCTGGGAGACCATTCCGCGGCTTCATCGTGACTTGTCGGAGGCGTTGGAGACGTACTACGGCGACGACTCCGTGCCGCCGATTGTTCTTCGCTATCGTTCCTGGATTGGTGGTGATCGTGACGGTAATCCGAAAGTTACGCCTGAGGTCACTCGTGCAACGTTGCACCTTCATCGCGAAGAAGCTTGTCGGCTGTACCGGGGTGCATTGGAATCGCTGGCCTTGGAACTGAGTTTGTCGAGGCGTCGGGTTTCCGTGTCGGATGCGCTCGTCGCGTCCATTGAGGATGATCCCGGGCGTGATTTGCTGGACGAACGCGAATTGCATGGTCTGCGTCGCGAGCCCTACCGCAGTAAGCTGATGATGATGCGTGCGAAGCTTGAGATCGCATGTGATGAGCCGTCTTTCTATAGTGCGGAAGAGTTTCTTGAGGAACTGCGGTTGTTGCAGGATTCACTGTCTTCCACGGGTTTTGAGTCTTTGGCGCAGCACGGGACGATTGCAGATTTGATTGTTGCGGTTCAGACGTTCGGTTTGCATCTGGCCTCCCTGGACGTTCGTCAACACAGTGCCATCCATGAGCAAGTTGTGGGTGAGATGCTTGAGGCGGCCGAGGTCGAAGGCGACTATGCGTCACTGGATGAGGATGATCGGGTCGTCCTGCTTGATCGTTTGCTTCGTGACCGTCGTCCGTTGCTACCGATTGATGCTGATGTCAGTGAAACGGCGCGATCCGTCTTTGAACTCATGCAAGTAATTCACGAGGCGCAATCGTATGATCCGGATTCCATCGGTTGTTACATCATCAGCATGACTCATGGTGCCAGTGACATTCTCGAAGTTCTCCTCTTGATGAAGGAAGCGGGGCTATGGCGGCGTCGGGCCGATACGGTTGAATGTGATCTTGATGTCGTTCCGTTGTTGGAGACGGTTGAGGACTTGCGGCACGGGCCGGCGTTGTTAGAGCAGATGTTCACGCAGCCGATCTATCGGTCACACTTGGCTTCTCGCAGTAATCTGCAGGAGATCATGCTCGGCTATTCTGACAGCAGCAAAGATGGTGGCTACTGGATGTCAAACTGGCGTTTGCATCAGGCGCAATCACGGTTGGCGGAGGTGTGCCAGAAGCATGATGTAGACTTCCGGTTCTTTCACGGTCGCGGCGGTACGATTGGTCGCGGTGGGGGGCGTGCCAATCGCGCGATTCTGGCGACGCCGGTCAACAGTCGTAGTGGTCATATTCGTATGACAGAGCAAGGTGAGGTCATATCTTTTCGGTACGGATTGCCTGACATTGCGCACCGCCACCTTGAGCAGGTGATCAGCGCAATGATCTCCAGTTTTAGTCCGAGTGGTTGTGCCGTTGAGAGTCCGAGTCTTGGTGATCTGCCGTTTGAGCGGGTCGAGCGTCTGATGGAGCAGATCGCGCAGGATTCGATGGCGCGTTATCGCGGTTTGATTGAGCATGAGATGTTCTGGCCCTGGTTTGCATCGGTATCGCCCATTGAGCACATCAGCGGGCTACCGTTGGCATCGCGTCCGGTTTCTCGTTCATCGGGACAGGTGGACTTTGACAATTTGCGTGCGATTCCCTGGGTTTTTGCGTGGACCCAGATGCGTTACAACGTGCCGGGCTGGTATGGGATTGGCACGGGTTTGTCGCGTGTGATCGAATCTGATGCCGAGTCACTCGTTTTGATGCAGCGTCTTTACCGGGAATGGGAGTTCTTCGCGACGGTCATCAACAACGCTCAGCAGGAGATGGCTCGTGCTCGGTTGCCGGTTGCGACGATGTATGGTGTCGGTGAGGAGAAGGCGATTCATGATCTGATTCGCGAGGAGTTTGATTTGGCGCGTGATGCTATTCTGGCGATTTCGGGTCAGCAGAAGTTGCTGGACAATAATCCTGTCATCCAGTCTTTGATTGAGTTTCGCAATCCGTTTACGGATGTGCTCAATTTGATTCAGATCGAGTTGCTTGACCGATTCCGGTCGCTCCCTCCCGACGAGCGGGAGCAGGCGAAGAGCGTGCTTTACAGTAGCATCAATGGGATTGCGGCTGCCATGCAGAGTACCGGATAGGTATGTGCAGGTCCGGTATTCCACGCTCCTGATCGCTGTGGGCGTTCCGACGGTGCGATCAACATTCTGGCATGACGTTGGTCGATGAAATGGTGCAATCACGTGCGGTTCGGTCGCCTTGTGGTTGCTGCGTGCACTTTGGGATTGGCGTCAGCGGTCGGATCGAATGTTGGTTATGGGTATTCGCCTGCTCATACGGATTGCCGTCTGTTTCTATTTGTTCGTGACGGTTCATTGGCACGACCCTATCCAGGAACCGGCTCACTGGTTGCGTCGCTCAATTGGTAACTTGAATTGGAATATTCTGGTTATCAGTATTGCAGGACCTTTGCTGGTCGCATCTGTTTTTATTTTCTTGCGGCGGTTACGCGAGCATCCCGCCGTCGATCTTGCGCATCTATCACTCTGCACGTGGCTCTTGTTGGTTCTTGCTTCTTTTGCTTTGCTGCTTCAGGTCAACGTTGAGCTTATCCACATTCCCCAGTACGCACTTCTGACCGTACTATGCTATCTCGCTGGATTCCGTCTGCGCGATAGTGTGCTCTTGTCTTGCATCGGGGGCATTATTGATGAAGGTCATCAGTACTTCTACCTTCATAGCCATTGGC
>JBMYUM010000247.1:0-6303 GCA_049605375.1 Phycisphaerae bacterium
CATGATGGAGACCATCCTCAACCTTGGCTTGAATGACAAGTCGGTCGAAGGTCTGGCGCGCGCTTCTGACAATCCCCGTTTTGCGTACGACTCTTACCGCCGATTCATCATGATGTATGGATCGACGGCGAAGGGGATTGATCGCGAGTTGTTTGATGACATCTTCGAAGAGATCAAAGCGCAGCAGGCGGGGCCACGGCTTGGCAAGGGTCCGAACGACAAGGTGTTGGATACAGACCTTGATGCTGCTGAGTTGCAGACGGTTGTTGAGCGTTTCAAGGAGCTCTACACCGAGCATACGAAAGAGGCCTTCCCGCAAGATCCGTTTGAACAACTGCGTGGCTCGATTGATGCTGTCTTTAACAGCTGGATGTCGGAGAAAGCGGTCAAGTATCGTGAGGTCGAGAACATCACCGGTCTTACCGGTACCGGTGTGAATATCTGCCAGATGGTCTTTGGCAACATGGGCGACGACTGCGGTACCGGCGTTTGCTTCACGCGTGACCCCAGTACGGGTGCTCCGACGTATTACGGTGACCTGCTGATAAACGCGCAGGGTGAAGACGTGGTGGCCGGTGTTCGCACGCCTATTCCGCTGGTTCGTTTGAAGGACCTCATGCCGGAAGTGTATGACCAGCTTGAAGCCGTTCGCGTGATGCTCGAAGTGCATTACAAGGAGATGCAGGATCTTGAGTTCACGATCGAACGTGGCAAGTTGTACATGCTGCAGTGTCGAACGGGTAAGCGAAGCCCGGCGGCGGCGTTCAAGATCGCGGTGGATCAGGCGTCGGACGGATTGCTCAGTGCATCCGAAGCGAAAGCCCTGGTGAAGCAGAAGTATCTTCCCAAGAAGTATGAGAAGCCGGCGACCAAGCCGGTGATCACCCGTGACGATGCGATTGAGCGCATTGCTGCCACGGATATTGAGCGCCTTTTCCTTCCGGTCATTGATCCGTCGGTTGACATGGGTGAGTTGGAAAGTCGCAAGCGTGGTGAAGGCATCGGCGCTGTTCCCGGTGCCGCGTGCGGCCAGATTGTATTCAGCGCTGACCGTGCGGAGGAGTTGGCCGGCGACGGCAAGACGGTGATTCTCGTTCGTAAGGAAACGTCCCCCGAGGATGTCGGTGGTATGTATGCGGCTGCCGGAATTCTGACTGCGACTGGTGGAAAGACGTCGCACGCTGCTGTGGTGGCGCGTGGTTGGGGCAAGTGTTGCATCGTGGGATGCGATGCACTGCGGATTGACTACGGCGCCGGCACGGTTTCGTTGAATGGTTCGACGTACCGCGAGGGCGATGACATCACGCTTGATGGTGGAAGTGGCGCTATTTACGAGGGCTCGATCCAGTTGGATCGTCCGGAAGCGCCGCCGGAGTACGATACGTTGATGTCGTGGTGCGACGATCGCCGCACGCTTCTTGTCCGCACGAATGCCGATACGCCGGCCGATGCGGCGAAGGCCGTTGAGTTCGGGGCCGAGGGTATCGGTCTCTGCCGAACAGAGCACATGTTCTTTGATCCGAGTGAGCCGCAGCGTATTCGCGCCATGCGGGAGATGATCCTGGCGGAAACGGAAGAGCAGCGTCTCAAGGCGTTGGATAAGCTTCTTCCGTACCAGCGTGGTGACTTCGAGGGTGTTTTCGAGGCGATGAACGGAAAGCCGGTGACCATTCGCCTGCTCGATCCGCCTTTGCATGAATTTCTTCCGCAGGATGATAACCCGGAGGCTCAGCAGGCTGTTGTTGATGATCTCAACGGCTCCGGATCGGGTGGCAGGCAGGTGACCCTGGAAGATGTGAGGCGTCGCGTAGAGCAGCTTCATGAATCCAATCCCATGCTGGGGCATCGTGGTTGTCGTTTGGCGATCACCTATCCGGAAATTCTGGAGATGCAGGTGACGGCTATCATCCAGGCGGCTCTGGTGTGCCAGGAGCGTGGCATCAAGGTTTTGCCGGAGATCATGATTCCGCTGACCATTGATCCATGGGAACTCATGATCCTGGATCGCTGGACGCGCGAAGTAGCGGATGCCCTGATTGAAGAGAGCGGCAAGAAGCTCGATTATCTGGTGGGTACGATGATCGAAACGCCGCGCGCGGCGATTCTCGGCGAGCAGATGGGTGAGGTGGCCGACTTCTTCAGCTTCGGTACCAATGACTTGACCCAAACGACAATGGCCCTTTCGCGTGACGATGCGGGCCGCTTCCTGCCGGAATATGTCGATGAAGAGAAGGCGGGAATTTTCCCTTGCGACCCATTCCAGACGGTCGATGACGCGGTGGCGCTACTGGTGAATTCCGCGGCCTTGAGCTCGCGTGAATCGAATCCGAAGATCAAGTTGGGTATCTGTGGTGAACATGGTGGCGATCCGGAGTCGATCCGGGTCTTTGCGGCCATCGGCTTGGACTACGTGTCTTGCAGCCCATACCGTGTGCCGGTCGCGCGTTTGGCCACGGCACAAGCCCAGATCGAAACTGATTTGAGGATGGCGGAAGAGAAGAAGTCGTCTCGCGGTAAGAAGGCTGCGAAGAAGTCCTCGTCTCGTAAGGCTGCCAAGGGTAAGGCTACCAAGGGCAAGGCGAAAAAAAAGGCGGCGAAAAAGGCCACCAAGAAGACCGCCAAAAAAGCCGCTAAGAAAGTAGCCAAGAAGGCAACGAAGAAGAAGGCGACGAAGAAGAAGGTGGCCAAGGCAGCTAAGAAGGCAACAAAGAAGAAAGCTGCGAAGAAGAAGAAATCCAAGAAATCACGGTAGCGTGGTTTCGAGGTCGGTTCGGTACTCATGAATCCTGACGATGAGATTTGTTATTGTTATCACGTCAGCATGCGTAAGCTGGTCAACTTCAGCCGTCGCGTGAGGCCGAAACGTGCATCGCAAATGACCGAATGTCTATCAGCGGGAACGGGGTGCGGTTGGTGCATCCCGTTCCTTCTGAAGATTGCCGAAGATCCTGATGCATTTTCGCTTGAGGGCATGAATGCAGAAGAGTATGCGGCACAGCGGAGCGCCTATCGCCAATCCGGCGCGCCGAAGAATTCATTTTCCAAACCAGATCAAGAGGACCAAGGCGAGTCATGACCGCGCTGATTTTCTATATGTTGCTTGCGCTTGGCGTCTCTTTTCTCTGCTCGTTGGGAGAGGCGGGAATTCTGTCGATCACAAGAGCCGACATCGAACGTCTCTTGAAGCAGAATAAGCCGAGTGGTCGTCTGCTGGATCGGCTCAAGAGGAACGTTGATCAGCCGTTGGCTGCGATTCTCACGCTCAACACGGTGGCGCATACCGTCGGGGCGGCCGGCGTCGGGGCGGAGGCGACAAAAATCTGGGGGGAAGAGCTGTTCGCCGTCACGGCAATCATGACCGTGTTGATCCTCGTGCTTTCTGAAATCGTGCCCAAGACATTGGGAGCGGTCTATCATCGGCCTCTTGCCCCTGCCGTCGCGTACATGATTCAGGGCATGATCTTTGTTACCTACCCCATTACGATCGGTTTTCAGTTTTTCTCCCGCTGGTTCGCGCACAACAAGGATACGGGGCGTCATGGCCTGGAAGAGCTGGCGCTCATGGCAGAGGTTGCACGTCGCGAGGGGACGCTTGATCTCAAAACATATTCCGTCATTCGAAATCTCGAGGCGATCGCAAGAATGCCGGTTGGTGATGTGATGACGCCGCGGACCGTGGTTGAGATGCTGGAGAAGGATATGACGGTCGCCGAGGCGTTGGAACGTGAAGGGACGCGACGGTTTTCGCGCCTGCCGCTTCAGGGTGACGGTCCTGATGATATCATCGGCCTCGTGTTGCGTTATGAGTTGTATGAGTGTCTCCGACGTGGCGAATCGGATCGGTTGCTGGTGGAGCTGGTCAAGCCGATTCACGCGGTTCCGGAACTTGCGACTGTCAGCAGCACCCTTCGAGAACACATTCGTCGGCGCGAGCAGTTGTTCCTTGTCGTCGATGAGTATGGTGGAACGGCCGGGATTGTTACACTTGAAGATTCGGTCGAGTCTCTGATCGGCGAAGAGATTGTCGACGAGACTGATGCCGTCGTTGACATGCGGGCGCTGAGCAAGCGGATGGGTGGCAATCGTCAGGCGATACGGGCGGTGGCGGCGAATGAAGCGGCGGCCCATGAGCCAGACGGCGAAGAAGACGACCCCGCACCGCCTACTGATTCGTAGGCGAGCTTTTCATCAGTCGACCAGCTTCCTCAGTCGACAAGCTTTATAAGTGCACGGTTCATAAGCATATTGATCAAGCTCACTCAATTGGATCGCGCCCGATCAGCCGTGCTCGATCGACCCTTACCGTATTGTCACGTTCGTTATTCAACAGCGCTCTATTTAATCTGACCTGGTCTGAGCCCTGATGGAGGGGGCTGGTTCAGGACGGCACGTCGTGGAAGGTCAATTCATCCGTTTCGAGGTCCAGAATCGCGACTGTTTTCTGCTGGCATCGAAACAGTGCGCCCGGGTTGATGACCCGGACACCGTCGATTCGTTCGTCTCGCTGGACATGGGTATGACCGTGCAGGATGTAGTCGATGCTGCCGTCGTTCTTGATTGGCATGAATCCGGTTTCGTGGCCGTGAAAGACTGCGAGGGTCTTTCCGGCAAGTGTCAGCATGGTGGGGATTGCTGCGGGAATGGCGATGCCGACACTTTGTAGAAAGGTCCGGAGCCCGGGGGTTGGTACGTCGCAGTTTCCCCAGACGAAGGTAAGTGGCTTGTCGACGAATTCTTCGAAGACTTCGACGCCACCCACGTCACCGCAGTGGACGAAGTGCTGCGCCCCGGCCTGTTCCAATATGGTGATTGCCTTTCGGGCGGTTGCCGCCTGATCATGACTGTCAGATAAGATCCCCAGCTTCATCACCACCTCCCGGCGGCGCCATCCTTCTGTGCCACCATGCTATTGTTCCGCCGTGTTTCTATCCCACCAAATTCTTGGTTTCGCCGCATTCTTTTCTTGCCGTATTTTGTTGTGCCAAGTTTCTCCGGCGATTGGTTTCTACGGCGAAGGCAGTTCGTCCGCGCGCGTGCAAACTCGCCTGCACCGGATTGTATCGGTCAGGCATCATACATACCTGCTCGAACGAAAAACGCAAAGTCTGTTTGCCATGCCATGGACCTGTGGAGGTTGGAGGTCATGGCACGGCGGGTCTGTATCCCCAATAGAGCCGCGGGTGTCGCCAGTGGATGGCGCCGTTTTGAAAATCCCGTTGTTCGACGAGGTCTTCGGCGCGGCAATGACTCGTCGAACCGTCGAGGAACAGGACGTTGGTAAAATCGCCGTGGAACTCGCCAAGCGATCGGCCGTCCTGACTTTTCTGGTGGCGGTTGATGGCGTCGCGAGGCGTACCGGCAGGGCTATTGGGCAGAATATCGAACATCCAGACCGTGCGTGGTTCGCGCGCAAAGGCCAATGCGGACAGGGGAACGGAGTCAGGCAAATCAGGGAAGCCAGGTGTGTCTGCCGAGCCGTTGCCGCCGCCCAGTCCGTCGAGCACCTGGTTAAGGCCGTAGTGGAACTGATTCAAGCCGGACTGGCTCGTTCGCATTGCGCTTCGATTTTTTGCTGGGCAGATCCAGGTGTCGATGTCGGGCCTTCGTCGAATTGCCTCTTCGCCAAGACGTTCAAAGTCGCGATACGGTGGAAGATCCAGATAGGGCGGCAGTTCGTTGAACCAGGTGCCATCTTCCTGGATATTGAAATATGTTCCTTCGCTGGGAAGAAGTTCGTTGTTTTCATTTCTGAAATACCAGGTGGCTTTCCCCCATTGCCCGAGGTTGTTGCGGCAAACAAGGCGCCCCATTTGTGCTTGCGCATAGCTTAGTGACGGTAGCAGCAGGCCCATCAGCAACCCGATGATTGCCAGGACGAGCAGTAATTCAACGAGCGACATCGCCCGCTCGCGACCGTCGCGCGGGGTAGCATGGATCAAGTTCGTGGGCATGGCGGGGTCTCCGTTCGGCCTGGCTCAGTCTTTTCGGGCAACTGGCAGGCTTTGCTGGCCGGTTCAGTCGACTGGTTCAGCTCGGCTCTTCTGTTCGCTTGATGTCTACGTGACCCCGACAAGCGTGATACGTCATCAGTAGTTTGCTCTTCGTCGCGCGTCAACAGAAAAGCAGGGTGTGTGATTACGATCTTGATTTGAGTGCCATTGGTATGGCACTGTTGACATGTAGTGGTGTCAATTGAATTCGACAGCCTGGCAGACGCTGTCGAAAAGTGTATAGGCTGTGGAGTCCGGGCCGTAGTAGAGGTAGGAAATAACGATGCCCTCGCCCGGCTGTCGGATCACGGCG
>JBMYUM010000248.1:0-6300 GCA_049605375.1 Phycisphaerae bacterium
CTTGAATGTCGTACGCGGTTGGGCCATGAACCGAAGGGAATTCTGAAGACCATTTCGCAGCAGATGTTCCTGCACGAATCGGTTGGCAAGTCATTCTTGAGCGAGTCATTCCAAAGAGTCCTGCGTGAAAATCAGCGCCGGGCGGATGGTGGCTGATCGGCGCTGGAGGGGGAAAATGAAGAACGTTGTATGCTACATTCGCTTGCCGATGCTTTGCTTCGGTATGTCATGCTTCATCTTGTCGGCCGCTTGCCACTCGGCAGATGAGGCGGTCGAAGCCATTGCCGAACAACCGGTAGAGGCGGGTGCGGCTGGTGCCATCGAATGTGCTGATGATGCGTTGATTGTCGCATCCGTTCAGCACTTGCTGGAAATGCAGCAGGCTGATGGCTCGTGGCCTTACGAGGGCGTCTACCGTGTCCGTGGTGAGATCCCGGTTGGGTATCGCGTCGGTGGAACGGCTTCTGCAGCGACGGCACTCCTGCACGCCGGCCGCGAGCAGGCCGATGTTCGCATCTCTCTTCATCGTGCTATTGAATTCATATTGAAGGGCATTGAACGCGATGAGCTCTCCATGAGTCGGCGCGATCGTTACGATGTGCGTATATGGGGGCAGTCCACGGCGTTGAGCTTCCTGTCGCAGTGGCTGCTCTTCAGTGATCGCGGTCCTCAGGAACCCAAGGTGAGAGTTGCGGTTGACTCACTCGTCGATCGAATCGTGAAACAGGAAATCCGTGACGGCGGCTGGAATTATGCGAACCAGCGTTACCCTGCCAGTTTCGTCACCGGGCCAGTGGCACAAAGCCTGCTTTGGGCACGCGCGACGGGTGCCCGTGTGCCGGACGCTGTCTTGGAACGTGCGGGTGATGCGTTGCTCCACTTGCAGCATGAAAGTGGTGCCGTGCATTACAGCGGAAGTCAGGCTGCGTCACGGCGCAGCAGCAATCGCGCAACGGTTCCAGGCTCTGCCGCGCGTGCACCCGTTTGTGCCACTACGTTGTACTTGCTGGGGAAGGGCGATCTGCCGGGCGTGTTGCGAGCGGTGGAGTTGTTTTTTGCCAACTGGCAGGCGTTGGAGGATCGACGTCAGCAGACAGGTACGCATGAAGGGCCTTATGGCGTCGCGCCGTATTACTTTTTCTTCGGTCACCGCTATGCAGCGCAAGCGATCAGTGCCTTGCCGAAAGTACAACAGGCGGAACACGAAAAGCGGCTATGCGATTTGCTGTTGAGGGTTCGTGATGACGACGGGACGTGGAATGACAGAATATTCAGACGATCGCGGAACTACGGCACGGCGATGGCGTTGATAGCGATCTTGGGCGACGGCGTACCCTTGCCGCCGCCCTTGAGTGCGGGAGAGTAATGCTACATAGGCGTCTCGAATAGACTATTCGCCGGTGAACGCGTTGAAGAAGTCGGCGTAGTCCATCAGGTCGACGTCGCTGTCCAGACCGAGGTCGAACGATGCACAGCAGTCGTCGAGCAGCGACATCATCGGGCCGGTGCCGCAATCGGCGATGTCCATATAGTCATCAAGCGTGATCAGGCCGTCACCGCAATTACCGTCACTGTCGCAAACGTCGCCGCCGCTGCAAGCACCGCACTGGGTTCCTGGTGCGAGGACGTTTTCCTGGCAGATGCCGGACTCGTCGCATGTGTCAGGAGCGTTGCATTCGGTCGACGTCTGATCGCCACACGGGTCACCGGCTTCCTTGGCCGGATTCTGGCAGATGTTGACCAGTTCATTGCAAATGTCTTCAGTGCAGGGATTACCGTCGTCACACTGTGAGTCCATCGCACAGCGAACCGAGATGATACCTGGGTTAACGGTCGCAATCGGGAGGTCGACCGCATTGGGGTTCTTCAGGAACGTAAAGTTCGGGTCGGTATCAACAGACAGGCTCCACATGCCGGCTGCGTTGGCTGGAACCGTATAGGCAAAGTGAGTGAGGTATTGGTCGGTACCATCATCCGTGCCACCGGTTCCGGCGACAACGACACTGCCGCAAGCATAGGCACCCGCACCGCCATCGGGGCAAAGGGCCGAGTTCTGACAGGCGGGAAGAACGATGGCTGCATCCGCATGGAGCCAGTCTGTACGATTCTGGTCGACTCCCAAGCAGAAATCGACATCGAAAGTGCCTTGGCCGATACCGCAGTCGTCAGCAAGCGGCAACAGGCGTACATCTGTTGTCGAGAAATAGCTGTCACAAAGTGGACTGAACTGATAGGCCGCAATCTGCTCGCCGGTCGCACCGGGGTCCCAGTCGCGGACAAAGATCTCGAATTGGACATCCTGGCCACCACGATTGAGGATGATGGCGACACCGGCGAGATACCAGTCACAGGTCGCGGGATCCTGATCCGGTGTGGCGCACTCTATGCCGCTGGCACGCGTCGGCAGGATCGAAACAACAGGTCCACCGCCAGCGTAAGCTGCCGGTGCCACTGCGGTTGAAATTGCGCAAGCCGCTGCAAGTGAGAGCGCAGCGCGGCGGTAAAAGCGATTCATCGTGAGCATCTGAGTTTTCCCCCGAGCAATAAATTGAGATCGAAGCTGCGTGTCGGGCTTGGTTGCTGACCCCCCGGTCCTCGATCTAACGAACCCACCGAACTCTATTGTGGCTCGATAGCAGAGTCAACATCTCTGGCAGGATGGGGGGATAGGTTTAAGTTGAGGGTTGTGCAGGCGGGGTTCCGATAACACTTGGTCCCACTATTTTCCCACTCAGTTCCTTCAGATCGTGGACAATCATGTAGAGCGCCGGCACGGCGACGAGTGTCAGAACCGTGGCAAAAACAAGTCCTGCTGAAATTGAAATCCCCATTGGTATGAGGAACTTGGCCTGGAATGACCGTTCCAGCAACAGCGGGGCGACACCGAGCACGGTCGTCGCTGAAGTGAGCAAAATCGGACGTAACCGGGCCTTGCCCCCGGCGATGACCGCCTCAAACGGATTGGCGCCGGCCTGGATGCGCCGGTTGATGAACGTAACGACGATCATCGAGTCATTCACTACGATGCCGGTCAGGGCGACGGCTCCGATATTCGACAGCATGGTCAGCGGGTACCCGAGCGCGGCATGTCCGAGAATCACCCCGATCATGCCGAATGGAACGACGGATAGCACGATCGCCGGCTGCACGTAGCTCTTGAAGAGCCCGGCCAGAATCACATAGATCAGGATAATGGCCACCACGGCACTGCTGTAGATGGAGTCCATGGCCTTGCTGTTTTCGAGTTTCCGTCCGCCGAATTCGAGTCCGATACGCGGGTAATTGCTGGTGATCTCCGGGAATTGCGTCTGCAGGGCCGCGATCACTTCGTTCTCGGTCGTTACGGCGTCGTCGACATCGGCGGTGACGGTGACGGTTCGTGCCTGGTCTTTTCGTCGAATGGTTGAGAATCCGGTCCCTTCGGTCAGTCGTGCCACTTCGGTGAAGGGGACGAGCTGTCCGCCTGGCGTCGCGATGCGCATCATTTCAATGTCGTACACCCGCCGGCGGGCTTCAACGGGATAGCGGACCATGATCTTCACGTCTTCGCGTTCGCGTTGAATTTTTCGTGCTTCGAATCCATAGAACGCTGCACGGACCTGGGTGGCAAGGCTCTCGGTCGTCAGTCCGAGAGCGCGTGCAGACTCATGCAGTTCGATCTGCACTTCGGGTCGGCCTTCATCGAAATCGTCAACGATATCAAAGACGCCGTCATAGCGAGCGAGTCGCTGCTTGATGTCTTCTGCAACCGCCACAATGTCGTCGATGTTATCGCCACTGATTTCAAGGTGGACGGGTGCTCCCCCCGGTCCTCCTTGAAGTGAAGTAAAGCTCAGTTTCTCCACTCCGGGTATGCCGAGTGTCTGGTCACGGAGGTCAGCGAGAATCTCATGGCTGCTTCGATTTCGATTCTCGCTCTCAACGAGTTCGATGAAGAGCTGAGCGAGATGCGCCTGGGGAGGATCAGGGTTGCCGTCATCGGATACGTTGATGCCGATCAGAGAATAGACCGACTTCAGTTCTTTCAGTTCCAGGATGGCATTTTCAACGGTGCCCACGGCATCCAGCGTCTCATTCGCAGGCGTTCCGACCGGCATTTGCACGCGTGCCACGAGCGTGTCAGAATCGATCTTCTGCAGAAACGTCTGTTTGACAAAACCGCCGGCTACAAGTCCGCCCGCCACAATGAAAACCGACGTCAGTGCGGCTATGGTGACGTAACGGTACGAGGTCGTCAGCCTCAGAAGGCGTTCATACTGGTGGCGAATTGGAGCCTGCAATCTTTCATCCTGGAAGCGTCGGAACCTTGCCAGCAGGCCTGCGGATTGAACGTCATTGTCATTCAGTTTCTTGATGGGCTTCAGTCCATGCGCCAGGTGAGACGGAAGTACGGTCAATGCTTCGATCAGTGAGACGAGCAGGGCGATACAGACGACAACCGGAAGTGTCTTCAGCCAGTCACCCAGTTGTCCGTCGATGAACATGAGTGGGAAGAAAGCCACGATGGTCGTCATGATGGCACAAACGACAGGCCAGGTGACGGCTTCCGTTCCGACGATCGCTGCCTGTTCGGGGTGGAGGCCTTCTTCGACCTTGGTGTAGACGTGTTCTGACACGATGATGGCATCGTCAACGAGTAGCCCCAAGACGATAATGAGGCCGAACATGGTGATCAGGTTCAGCGTCATGCCGAGGTGTTGCATGGCGATCAGTGCTCCCATGATTGACAGGAGCAGACCCATCATGACCCAGAAGGCCACGCGCCAATTCAGGAACACGAGGAGTGAGATCGCGACCAGGACCAGTCCCCAGAAACCATTGCGGGTCAGTAGTTCCAGTCGTCCTTCGACGAATCTCGATAAGTCCTGATGGAGGTCGACGCCGATGCCCTCAGGAAATGGTCTTCGCCGCGCGTCGTCATAGATTTCCTGGAGTACGCTCTTGCCGGCGAGCGTTGCCTTGATTCGATCGACCGTGGTCAATTGGAGGGGCTGATTCGTCTTGCCGGCGACGAGGGCGCGAACCTTTTTGGCGATCTCAATCGCGTCCTCTTCCGCCGTCTTGTAAACCGTCAGGTCGACGGACGGTACGCCGTTGAATCGGCCGACGATATCGGAATCTTCAAAGCCATCGATGATGTTCGCGACATCCTGCAGGCGAACGATGCGTCCACTGGGATCGCTTCGAATGACGAGATCATAGAGTTCTTCACCCCGATCGCGTTCCCCCAACGTTCGGACAGAGACGTTGGCGCCTGGAGTTCGCAGCTGTCCGCCCGGCAGGTCCAGATTGCTGTTGGCTATGGCCTGTGCGACTTCGGTGAAGGAGAGTCCGAACTGTGCGAGTTTCTCCGGCCTGACCTCGACGCTGATTTCGTCTTTTCGCGTGCCGAACAGGACAACGTTGCTGAAGCCCGGTAGAGAGAGAAGCTCTTCCCGGAAATCTTCACCGAGGGTCTTCATGAAACGGTCGCCTTTTTCGCCGAACAGTGCCACGCTGATGACAGGCCATTTCGGTTCACGACGGGCGACAGTGGTTTCGAGAGCATCTTCCGGGAAGTCTTCTGACGGAATGGCATCGATCTCGGCCTTGATGTCGGAGACGGCCTGATCGATGTCGTCGTAACCGCTCTCCATCTCGACCACGATACTGCTGAAGCCTTCGCTTGAAGATGAGGTGATTTTCTGAATATGGTCCGCGTCTTTGATTTCTTCTTCGAGGCGGAGTGTCAGTCCTTTTTCCACTTCACTGGGGGTCGCGCCGGGGTAGGCTGTGGAGACGGCGACCTGATCCGGTCGGGATTCGGGGAACATCTCACGCACGATGGTCGCGGAGCTGTAGATGCCGCCGGCGAACAGGGCCATCATGAAGAGGTTGGCGAGGACTGGATTTTCGACGCTGAACTTCGGTAGTGAGGTCATGGTCGCTGTTTCGTCTACGGTTGTTGTGCCAGTTGCGTTTGCGATTCGTTGACGTCGTCGATTTGTGCGGGTCGAGCATCGGGAGAGCCGGGCGTCAGCTGTGATGGTTCATCGCGTCGTGAGGTCTCAAGCGTGCGGACGGCCATCCGATCTTTCAGGGCTGAGATCGGTGGCAGAATCACGCGTTCGCCTGCTTTTACGTCGCCGCTGATGCCGGCTTGCTCGTTCAACATGAAGTCAATGCTGATCTTCCGCTGTCTTGCCTCGCCCTCACCGAAAACGAAGATGGTGCCGTCTGAGATTGCGCCACGAGGCACGAGCATGGCATTGCTATGTTCCGGACCCTTGACCGTCACTTTCGTAAATGTGCCGGGTACGC
>JBMYUM010000249.1:0-6289 GCA_049605375.1 Phycisphaerae bacterium
CCCGTCCGGTACCGGTGTGTCCAGATCGGCTCTTCGTTCGATCTCACTGGAGTGCTGATCGGTGACAAACAGCCCCATCGCCGTCGGAACTTGAACGTCATTGGCGGCCGCAAAGGCTGCTTCACCGTCACGAAGGATTCCGTGCCCCATGATCCCGACTGGTTCTTCCAAACCCGGCATTTGCTGATTGGAGTCGATGATCGTCTGAACTGAATCGCCATCCGTCTTGTAAAGGCCAACCAGAAGTGGATCGCCTCGCACTGCTCGGAAACTTACCGTGTCATGGTCAATTGACGTCAATCCTACAAGAATGAAGTCGAGTATACCTTCACCATCCGGATCAATGGTGCCGTCACTCGCCATGACTTGAAGTTCACCGTCAATCTCAGCCACGATATAGCCGGGCCCCAATTCGCTCTGCGCCATGAATGTGACGTTACCCTTGTGGATCGTGGGCCATCCGGTGAATTGATCGAAGAACACGTCCGTCCCTGGAACCATCACCTGTTGGTCGGCAACACGCCGTAACATGCTTCCATCGGAAACGTACACGCCACGAGTGCCTTCCTGCCCCACGCCAAAGAACACCGTTTCGCCCTGACTGGTACTGGGCAAACCTGCAAACTGGAAAAACGATTCGGTAGCGCCCGGCATCGTCGTTCCTCGGTTCGCAAGGGTCACCAATTCACCTTCATTCCATTGATAGATACCCTCTTCATGTTCTTCGGAATTGAATGGTGCTCGTCCTTCAAATACAACGTAGCCGTCCCTCAGCGCAGCGGAGGAGAAACTGTCAAATTCCAATTCTGCATCGGGAATCACCGTCGACGTATCGACGACCATCTCGAACGCTGGTAACGGCATGGAGTCGACGAAGAAACGTACGCTTGATGATTGCGTGATGATCTTACCATCGCTCTGACGAATGCCGTAGATCAACGGATCGCCAACAAGATCGTTGTTTCCCAAAAGCGCGGCCTCACCGGTCGCGCCGAACTGATTGGTCCCGATGACCAGTGCATACCAACCGGGCTCAAGTACCACGCGGAGATTACCACTGATATTGTCGGAGAGATCGGAAGGTGCCAGGATAGTGACACCCCTGAGGTCGGCGGCAGCCAGATCAACAGCCGATGGCGGACTGACCGGCCCGCTTACGCCAACGATAGCCGCAAACACCGGTTCGTTACCGCCAAGCCCTAGCACATGCGCGCCGACACGACCCGTCAAAACTGACTCCGTGACTTCGAAGTTGACGGCCATGTTGAACGTGTCGCTGACGAGAAGGCCTGCGCCGTCGCCCTGACCAGTCGGCCCTGATGTCGCGGATTCAAAAATCACCGAAGCGTGAATGTGCGCGGCAAAGGACACAAGAACGCCTGCCACGGTTCCAAGCATCCGCAATCGAAAACAACCGGTCGATCGTTTTGAGTGAACTAGCATCTTCTTACCCCCTCGAGACGGAGGGCCATCACGCGGCAACTCCAGGCGCAAGTGTAGCTACACCGGGGGGCAGGATCAAAGCTATTCTAGGACGAGCAAGGTTTTGGGACGTTCATGGTTATCATTGCGCAGCCTGATCCATTACCTAGAAAGGGAAGATGCGCTCCTGCCGAGCCGCGGCCTTGGGGGGCACGGCATCGGCTCGGTCAGGGCGCACAGAGCGGGGGAGCCTTCCTCGGTCACATATTCAACCGCAAATGGGCGGCGGTTGTGCGCATACCTTCTCTCAGAATTGAACAGTTCTTCGTTCCGAAAGGAATTGACGAGGATGAGATGCAGATGTGGCTGGTGCTGCGACTATTCGCCGAACTTCAGCTGCCAGATGGCGTAGTCGCGGAGGTCGACTGAACCATCAACGTTGAGGTCAACGACACGGCAGTTGATCGCAGCCGCCACGCCCGGTTCCGTTCGGCACTGCGACCATTGACTGAAATCATCGAGCGTCAGGAACTGGCCGTCACAATCGGAATCGCCCAATCCAAATTCATAGGCCCCCATGTCGGCCACCCCACACAAAACGCGCGGGTGGCCGGCGAGATCCTGGCTCAACGGGTCCGCCACGGGGCTGCCTAGATTTCGCAAGGTCGAATTGAAGGCCAGGCGGAAGTCCTCGTCTCCGGTACCCGGCATCAGGTCTTCCCCGTCTGGATCGATAAACATCGGATCCGCATCGACATTGCCGAGCCCGCCGAGGCTGCCGCTCAGATCCTGGATGCATGTGTAATTGACCGTCGGCGAGCCGCCGCTGATCTGACTGGATTGGCCGGTAAAGATGGTATCGGTATTGGCCCACAAGATGGTGTTATCCACCATGGCCGCCCCGTTGTTGTTGAACAGTCCGCCGACGGCACTGGTCGCATGATTTTGCGTCAGCGTGCTTCCCTCAAGCGTCAGCGTGGCAAAGTGGTTATAGAGTCCGCCACCGTTTTGCCCCTGATTGTTGTAGACAAGGGAGTTGGTGACTGAGACCAAACTGTCACTGAAGTACGCGCCGCCGCCCCACGAGTTGGCGTTGTTGTCGAAGAAGATGCAGCGGTCGAACATGGGTTGGCAGCCCAGCGAAACGTGGACCGCACCACCTTTGTCGAGTGCCTGGTTCGATGCGAACACGGTATCCCGGACATCAAAGAGACTTCCCAATGCAAGACGCATGGCCCCACCCGTGTAGCCTGTGTTGTGTTCAAAACGACATGCGTCCACCGTGCACGAACCGGGCAGTGCCGTCAGGCCACCACCGCCGTCGGTCGGCGACTCATTCGCATAACCATCACGGATGGTGAAGCCAGAGAGCAACGTCGTGCCGGCGTTTCCTGTCACCGTGACGACGTGATAACTGTTGTCCAGAATAGAACCCGGATTACCGATCTCACCGGATAGCACCGTCGGGTAGGCTACCGGATCACGCTGATCGAGACTGCACTCGTCTCCGGCAAAACCGCCGATGAGAACAACATCGTCGCCCAACGTGAACGACATGCCACGATTCCCCGTGCCGCCGTCAGGTGAATAAGTTCCTTCCGCGACCCAGATTTCCTGCGCCATGGCACAGGCACCAAGGTTGATCGCATCACCCGGATTACTCAACGGCGACGACCACGAACCACCGTCGTTCCAGGCAAGGCCGTCCGACGCGACGTGAAGACGACTGGCCGCCTCCGCCTGACCGGAAACCAGGACGTTGTCGAGATACCAGACATCCGAACCCGAAACGGGCTCGATACGGAACCGGAACTGGAAATCATCCGTGAGCGATTCCTGCGGGACATCAACGGCGTACCGCGTAAATTCGTCAGGCACGCTTCCCGTGGCCGTCAGACGTTCCACCTCGGTCCAGTCCACACCACCGCCCACTTCGACAACGAGCGACGAGCCCGCCATGGCAGCAGCACCTCCTTCGCGGACGAAGAATGAAATCGTCGCCGACGGAATACCAGCCATCCTGATGCGGTTGCTCCGAACTTCGTCCGGTGCATTGGCGCAAGCCGTACAGCAGTTATCCAACTGCAAGACGTAGGTTCCCGATGGCGTACCGCTGATGCCCTGCGTCGTGGTCGCACCGGAACGGAAGGTCCAGGCCAACGGATCGATCGTTGCGGAGAACGTGTCGCAGAAGGGAAAGTTGATGGGTTCCACGTAGCTGGACGAACAGGTCGCCGATAAGACAGCCTGCTCAATAACAGCCCCCGGGAACGTACCGAACGTCGTACATGAACCTGAACAACCACCGATCACGCTGCACATGATGCCGCAATCGGAACTGCCATCGCAATGCGAGGCACCCCAGTTGTGTCCCAACTCGTGCGCCGTCAAGCAGGCGCGGCGCGACATGAGCGTCGAAAAACCGGTTTCGGAGAAGCCGTAACCTTCAGCATTGTTGCATACTTCACACATCGTGCCGGTATAGGCAAACCCAATGATATTGGAGTCAATCTCCTTACCGGTCAGCAGATGTGCAATATCGCGGTGGACGCCGGCAAGGTTGGTGTTCCACTCACTCTTCATTTGCGCCAACAACGTCTGGTGATTCGATGACGTATAAGGGAATGGAGACGCAGGCCGGAGAATCAGCGCCGACAATTCGTAGCGGACGCCGAACTCCTGCTCGTAGATCAAGCTCACAGCGTTGAACACTGCCTGGACATCTTCAACCGCCGCAGAAGCCGAGAAATTCAGATTCTGGATGTACTCAAAATCGGTATCGACCGCGACCTCGATGACAGTCTCGATGTTTGACGAACCGAATGAGAAGTTTCGTGTCGGCGCTTCCACCGCGACAGGGGATGCCACGTGTTGACAGCCACACTGAGCAGCAACGCCGTCATCAATGGCAAACGACGATACCTCGTAGGCTACCTCCGCAGCCGCATTCAGCGCTGCCGTATTCGCCGTAGCCACCACGGCACCATCCGCCGGTTCAATTCGCCACCAACTCTCATCGTCGAGCCGGAGAGCAATCCGCCACACCGCGCCGATTCGCGTCGCAGCTACGACACCGGAAGCACGATTCGCATCAGCCGATGCGGTTTCTCGTTGGACCCATCCCCGATACGTGGGAATGTTGAAGTCAACCGGTTGTGACTGGCAGTCGTTGCCTTCATCACACGAAAGGATGTCGAAATCGTCAGCCAGAAGAGAGTACGGCTCCAAGTGCAGCCGATAATCATCACCCTCTATTTGCACGTTGAATGTGGGACGTATCACATCGTCAGATACGACCGTAAAGTGCTGACCTTCAGCTGCCCGGACGCTGCTCGTTGCAATACACAGCACAACGAGCAGATGCATGATATTCAAATGCAAACCGGGCTTGGCCATCAATGAATGACAGGATCGGCCCTTAATCGCAGCCTCCCGATGTCTCATTACAAGTGCCGCTGCCACATGGGTCGCCGCTGTGGGACGAACAGGTACCATTCATGCAGGTATCTGTCCCGTTACAGAATACGCCGTCGTCACAGGGCTCCATGTTGTTAGTTCGAACACAACTGTTCGCTTCGCAGGTATCCGTTGTGCACACGTTGTCATCATCGCAATCAGCGTCAATCAGGCATTCCTTGCAAACGCCGTCCGATGGATCACACGTCTCCGTTGGACCGCAAACGACCGGCGTCCCGGCGCAGACTCCACCGTCACACGAATCAAGCTCGGTGCAGTTGTCGCCGTCATCGCATGCCGCCGTGTTGTCCGTGTAAACACACGAGCCGGCGTCACACGTGTCGTCAGTGCAATCGTCACTGTCGTCACAGTCCGTATTGACCAGACAGTCCTTGCAGAATCCGTCAGCCGGATCACACAACTGCACACCGCAATCCACGGGCGATCCGGCACATGTGCCGGCGTCACAAGCGTCATTCTCGGTGCAGTTATTCATGTCATCACAGGAAGCGTTGTTGTCTGTGAACATGCAAACGCCGGCGTCACAGGTATCGTCCGTACAGATGTCGCCGTCGTCACAGTCCGCATTGACCAGACAGTCCTTACAGAAACCGTCAGCCGGGTCACAAAGCTGCGCACCGCAATCGACCACGGAGCCGGCACATGAGCCACCGGCACACGCATCGTTCTCCGTGCAGTTGTCACCATCGTCACAAGCAGCGGTGTTGTTCGTGATCACACACGTACCGGCATCGCAGGTATCATCCGTGCAGATGTCGCCGTCATCGCAGTCGGCATCCACCAAGCAGTCCTTGCAGACACCGTCAGTCGGGTCACAAAGCTGCAATCCACAGTCAACCGGCATACCGGAACAAACACCACCAGAGCATGCATCGCTGTCGGTGCAATTGTCACCATCATCACAGGCGACGGCATTATTGGCATTCACGCAGACACCGGCATCGCAAGTGTCGTCCGTACAAATGTCACTGTCATCGCAATCGGCGTCACCGAGGCAATCTTTGCAAACACCATCAGCGGGATCGCAAATCTGCCCACCGCAGTCGATCATCGAACCGGCACAAACGCCGCCGGCACACGAATCGTTCTCGGTACAGTTATCACCATCATCACAGACAACCGTGTTGTCGGCATTCACACAAACGCCGGCATCACAGGAATCGTCCGTACAGATGTCACCATCATCGCAGTCGGCATTGATGAGACAGTCTTTGCAAACACCGTCGGCCGGATCGCAAATCTGCATACTGCAGTCGACCACCGACCCCGAGCACGTGCCGTCAAGACACGCATCGTTTTCGGTGCAGTTATCGCCATCGTCGCAGGACTCGATGTTGTTCGCATACATGCAGACGCCCGCAGCGCAGGTATCGTCGGTGCAGACATCACC
>JBMYUM010000250.1:0-6184 GCA_049605375.1 Phycisphaerae bacterium
GATTTCCGCACTTTTTATTCGGCGAATCAGCGCAGACTTTTCAAATTTGTCGGCGATCTGTCCCGCCACTGCCGAGAAAAGCAGGAATGGAAGAATGAAGATTTCAAAGTTGGCTCTTTGGGCCATTGTCATGGGCTTTGGCCTGATGGCTGTCAACGTATCGGAAGCTCGTGCAGCAGATGATGGTGCTTCGGTTCATGCCGAGCAGTCGTACCTGCTGACCACGGATGGTGCCCGTAAGCTCGGTGGTGCCATTGGTGCCGGTATTGTGATCATGGGTGGTGCAGCTGGTATTGCCCGTATCGGTGGCAGTGCTGTTGAGTCGATGGCTCGTCAGCCGGAAGCCGCCAGTGACATCAGCACCGCGCTGATTATTTCCGCAGCTATGATCGAGGGTGCGACGCTCTTTGCCGTCGTGGTCGGTCTGCTCGCGGTTCTGTAAGAACGCACAGCGGCAGGCTGCGGCTTTGCGGGCTGCGGCCTGCCTGATTGTCTTCTCGCCCGGCGTGACGGGGTGAGCCGTTTTTCGAGACTCCGCGTAATGTGGTTGCGCGATAGGAGTCTGGAGTTTGTCTACGACAACGCACGTGTTGATGAAGAGGCACGTGTCGACTGCATTCATGGGGACAGTGATGCGCGACTTCCAGCGATGTTTGATACTCATGGCGATCATGTTGATGCCATCGGCCGCGTTCGCGGCAGGCGATGGTGGTTCGAACCCGTTCGCGGGCGATATCGGGAACATGATCTGGTCCCTGGTTATTTTCCTTCTCGTCCTGTTCATGCTGGGCAAGTTTGCCTGGCCGCCCATTTTGAAGGGGCTGCAGGATCGTGAGAAGTTTATCGTGGAGTCGCTTGAAAGCGCGAAGCGAGACCGCGACGAAGCTCAGAAGATTCTTGCAGAGCACGAAGAGCGAATCAGCAAGGCCCGGGAAGAGGCGTCGGCGATTGTTGAAGAAGGCCGCCGTGATGCTGAGGTGCTTCGCCGTTCTATTGAAGATGATGCACGTGCAGAAGCGCAGAAGATTGCTGATCGCACGAAGCAGGAGCTGGAGCTGGCGAAAGACAACGCGATCAAGCAGCTTTACGACCTGAGTGGCAAGTTAGGCACTGAAATCGCATCGCGAATCATCAAGAAAGAGATCCGTGCTGAAGATCACGAGCGTCTGATTGCAGAATCGATTGACGAGTTGAAGAAGGTCGTCTAGTCAATCTGGCGGTGCCAAGCACTTGGCACGGCCGGGCTGTTTTTCCTAGAGTCGCTTTTTGGGAAGAGATAAGCGAATGGAAGGCACGAGCAACGAAGCATTTGTCATTGCACGCGTGTACGCCGAGTCGATGCTTGAGCTGGCTGGGGCGGAGAATGCGGCGTCGGATTTGCTCGAGGAGCTTCAAGGCCTGTTGAGTGTCTTGGAGAAAGATGAGGATCTGCAACGGTTCTTTGTTTCGCCGACCCTCGACATGGAGGCGCGGAAGCGAAGCATCGAAGCTATCTTCCGCGGGCGTGCAAGTGATTTGCTTGTCAATTCGCTTCAGATATTGAACGAAAAAGAACGTCTTGGCATCTACCCTGCCGTCGTGGAGTCTTATCGCGAGGCATTGGAAGAGCAGCAGGATCGTGTGACGGTCGATGTCGTGTCGGCTGTGGCACTGAATGATGCAGCCAAAGAGAGTATTTCTGCCTTGCTGAAACAATCCACCGGTAAGGACGTCAACCTGCAGGAGCACGTTGATGAACGGTTGATCGGCGGGCTTGTGATCCAGGTTGGTGATAAGAAACTGGATTCCAGTATTGCGACAAGTATCCGGCAGGTGCGGGATGCTTTGCACGAAAGAACGTTGAAGGAAGTACAGGACGCCGCTTCATACGTTGAAGCGTAACGGCGTCGAGTTTCATGACGGCGGGTGCGTGTCTGCTACTCGCCCTGGTGTGAGATGGAGAGCAGGAGTTCCAGGCGGCGACGAATGGTGGCCATGGTCATTGGTCGGCATCGTTGAACGCGAACTCCGATTCGATAACGTGTTATCTGCCTCGTAAGGCGCAGGATCAGGTGAACCCATGAAGTTCAAAGTCGACGAGATTTCATCAGTAATCACGAGTGAAATCAAGCAGTATCAGAGCGAAGTCAATGTCGCCGAGGTGGGCAAAGTGCTCGAGGTCGGTGACGGTATCGCCCGTATTTACGGCCTGAGCAATGCGATGGCCAATGAACGCATCGAGTTCGCCAACGGCGCCCAGGGACAGGTTTTCAACCTGGAAGAGAACTCGGTGGGTGCGGTTATTCTTGGCGACTACCTCGGCGTGAAAGAGGGTGACGAAGTCAAGCGAACCGGCGAACTGCTCAGTGTGCCATGTGGCGATGCTGTTGTCGGTCGTGTGCTTGACCCGCTGGGACGCCCGCTGGACGGCAAAGGTATTGTCCAGACGAATGAAATTCGCCCGCTCGAAATCAAGGCGGCGGGTATTGCCGAACGACAGCCGGTCAACGAGCCGCTTCACACCGGTATCAAGGCTATCGACAGCATGATTCCGGTCGGTCGCGGCCAGCGTGAGCTGATTATCGGTGACCGTAAGACTGGTAAAACCGCAATCGCGCTCGACACCATTATCAACCAGAAGGGTGAGGGTGTCATTTGCGTTTACGTCGCCATCGGTCAGAAGGAATCGACCGTTGTCGGTGTGGTTGAGAAGCTCCGTGAAGCCGGTGCCATGGACTACACCGTGGTGATTTCGGCATCTTGTTCTGATGCTGCACCGCTGCAGTACATCGCTCCATACTCCGGTGCTGCGATTGCCGAATACTTCATGTACAACCATGGCAAGCCGACGTTGTGCGTGTACGACGACCTCAGTAAGCAGGCTCAGGCGTATCGCCAGCTTTCGCTTCTTCTTCGTCGTCCGCCGGGTCGTGAGGCTTATCCGGGTGACGTCTTCTATCTCCACTCGCGTCTTCTTGAGCGTGCGGTAAAGCTTCGTGACGAGTACGCCGTCGTACCGGCCAACACGAAGGACGATTCACGCGACCGCTCGATTGCAAAGAAGCATCCGAAGCTGTTGGATGCTCCGGAAGATCAGCGTCCGGACGATACGGAAGGCTTGTATCACCGTGACGAAGGTAAGGAGCGTGCAGAAGCATGGCTCGCGACGCTGCCGGATAAAGACAAGCTGAAGGTCCACCACTACCCGGACAGCGGTGGATCCATGACGGCACTGCCGATTATTGAAACGCTCGAAGGTGAGGTCTCGGCCTACATTCCAACCAACGTGATTTCGATTACGGACGGTCAGATTTACCTTGAGCCGGACCTGTTCTTTGCGGGTGTTCGTCCTGCCATTAACGTCGGTATCAGCGTTTCTCGTGTGGGTGGTAACGCACAGCGGAAGGCGATGCGATCTGTGGCCGGTTCACTTCGACTTGACCTTGCTTCGTTCCGTGAACTTGAAGCGTTTGCTCAGCTGGGAACGGATCTTGATCCTGCGACGCAGCGTCAGCTTGATCGCGGAAAGCGCATGGTCGAGCTGTTGAAGCAGGGCCAGTACAAGCCATACAACATCAACAACCAGATCATCAGTATTTTTGCCGGAACCAAGGGTTACCTTGACGACCTGCCGGTGAACCTGGTTGGTGAGTTTGAGGCGGGATTGATCCAGTACATTCACGATCAGTTCCCCGAGATGATCACGGAACTTGAAGAGAAGAAGAAGATCGGTGACGAGCTTGGTGAGAAGCTGGGATCTGAGATCCAGAAGTTCAAAGACCAGTTCATGAGCAAGCACCAGTAGGTGTGGCTGGATCGTTGTGTGACGTCTTTTCGACGTCCGCATGAATGTTCGGCTTCATGATGAATACCGGTAACTGTCAGCGAGATTGAGACACCCAGATGGCTAATCGACGCGTATTACTGAAGCGCAGCAAAGCGGTCAAAAACATTCGCAAGATTACGCGAACCATGCAGCTGATTGCCACGGCTCGATTCCAGGCCGCGCTGCAGCGTGCGACCGCGAGCAAGCCCTATACGGACAAGCTTGGTGAGCTGATCGGTGACCTTTCGCAGGTGGCGGAGGATGTCGACCATCCGTTGCTTCACCAGCCTGAGAAGGAAACGATGTCTTCGTCGTTGATCCTGACCAGTGACCGTGGTCTTTGTGGTGGATACAACGTGCAGATCATGCGCGAAGCCATGCAGCATCTCGATCAGCAGGCGGGTGGTGGAACGGCGCAAACCGTGTGTATCTCAGGGAAGAAGGGAATCAACTACTTCAAGTTCCTGGGGCGCTCATTTGATGATCAGATCACGGGTATCGGTGATCGCCCGCGTTTTGAGGATATTGTCGGGATCGCCGACGACCTCATGGCGAAGTTCAAGAACGGAGAGATCACCTCTGCGTACGTCACGTATATGAAGTTCCATTCCATGGGGCGGCAGAGTCCCGAGGTCATGCAGCTCTTGCCGTTGACGCAGGAGGGGCTTCCAGGCGCCGACGAATCAGATGGTCCGGCGACCGCGACGGCAGACTACGAGTTTTCGCCGGAACCGGGACAGTTGCTGGATGAGTTGTTGCCGGCCGCCGTGCGGATTCGGCTTTACCAGTGTTTCCTCGATTCGGTGGTTTGTGAACAGATCGCGCGAATGGTGGCGATGAAGGCGGCGACCGATGCCGCCGGCGACATGATTGGGGCTTTGACGCGTCAGTACAACCGTGCCCGTCAGACGCACATTACGATGGAACTGCTCGACATTGTCGGTGGTGCCAACGCATTGGCATAGGCAGTCAAAAAGCGACTTTCAGGCCAGGCTGTGTCCTGGTTCGAATCAGTGATAAGGAAGAGAAAAGATGTCAGGTGATAATCTCGGTGTCGTCACACAGGTCATCGGTTCAACGCTCGATGCGCGTTTCGCAGAGGATCGACTGCCGGCAATCTACAACGCTCTCCGCGTAGAAGTCGACAAGACGACCGGCGGTGAAAAGACGAAAGAAACGCTGTGGTGTGAAGTGGCACAGCACTTGGGCGGTGGTCGAGTCCGTGCTATTGCGTTGGGCGCGACGGATGGTCTCCAGCGTGGTTCCCAAATCATGGACACCGGTGCTCCCGTGACCGTGCCCGTGGGTGATGAAACGCTCGGTCGCGTGTTTAACATGGTTGGTGCGCCGATCGACGGTCGTGGCGAGGTTACTGCCAAAGCCCGGAAGCCGATTCACCAGTCGCCACCGGCCCTGGAAGACCTCTCTTCCAAGACAGAGATCTTTGAAACCGGTATCAAGGTGATCGACCTGCTTTGCCCGCTTGTTCGAGGTGGTAAGGCCGGTCTGTTCGGTGGTGCCGGGGTCGGTAAGACCGTTATCATCCAGGAGCTGATTGCTCGTCTGGCACGTTTCCACAGCGGTTACAGCTGCTTCGCCGGTGTGGGTGAGCGTACCCGTGAAGGAAACGACCTCTGGCTGGAAATGCAGGAAGCCAAGATTGGTGATACCGGAAAGAGCGTTCTTGACCAGACTGTGATGGTGTTCGGTCAGATGAACGAACCACCGGGCGCTCGTCTTCGCGTGGCGCTGTCCGCGTTGACGATGGCCGAGCATTTCCGTGATGAAACGGGGGCCGATACGCTTCTGTTCGTCGACAACATTTTCCGATTCTCGCAGGCCGGTTCCGAGGTATCCGCACTTCTCGGTCGTATGCCATCGGCTGTGGGTTACCAGCCGACACTCGGTACGGAAATGGGTGAATTGCAAGAGCGTGTCACGTCGACCAGTCGCGGTGCTGTGACCAGTATCCAGGCTATTTACGTTCCGGCTGACGACTACACGGACCCGGCACCGGCAACTGCGTTCGCCCACCTCGATAGTACGGTGAACCTTGAGCGAGGCATTGCGGAAAAGGGAATTTATCCCGCTGTGGACCCGCTGGCTTCGAGCAGTCGTATTGTGGCACCGGAATTCATCGGCGACCGTCACTACCAGGTGGCTCGTCAGGTGCAGCAGATTCTGCAGCGTTACAAGGACCTGCAGGACATCATCGCTATTCTCGGAATGGACGAGCTGACCGAGGAGGACAAGGTCATCGTGGGCCGGGCGCGCCGTCTCGAGCGCTTCCTTTCGCAGCCGTTCTTCGTGGCGGAGCAGTTCACGGGGATCAAGGGCAAGTACGTCAAGCTCGAGGACACGATCGAGTCGTTCGGCCGG